>JANLSP010000484.1:0-6401 GCA_031362485.1 Novosphingobium sp. | reverse complement strand
AAGCATGGCATCCGCGCCAATTCGGTGCTCGTCGGAGTGATCGACGCCGGACAGCTGCACAAGCTCACCGAGCTTGGTCAGCTCGATGCCGGGTGGGTCGAACAGACCCACCAGCTGCTGGCGATCAAACGCTGGGGAACGCCCGAGGAGATCGGCCACGCCGCGGTCTATTTCTGTAGCGACGAGGCCGCCTATGTCACCGGTCAGACCATCTCGGTCTCGGGCGGTTTCGGGGTCTGACAACAACACTAAGGAGATGAAGCGTGGGCAGGCTTTCAGGCAAAGTAGCGATCATCACAGGCGGAGCGCGCGGGATGGGCGCGGCGACTTCGCGGCTGTTTGCCGCAGAGGGTGCGAAGGTCGCGATTGCCGACGTGCTCGATGATGCCGGCGCGGCGCTTGCCGCCGAGCTTGGTGATTCCGTGAGGTTCTGCCGTCTCGATGTCACCAGCGAGCAGGCCTGGGCCGATGTAGTCGCCAAAGTCGAGGCGGATCTGGGCCCGGTCGATATTCTGGTCAACAATGCGGGTATCCTGCTGTTCAAGGCGCTGCTTGAAACCAGCCTTGAGGACTATGAGAAGGTGCTCAGGGTCAATCTCGTCGGCGAGTTCCTCGGCATCAAGGCGGTGGCACCCGGCATGATCGCGCGCGGCAAGGGTTCGATCGTCAATATATCCTCGGTCGACGGCATGAAGGGAGCCAACGGGCTTGCCGCTTATGCCTCGAGCAAGTGGGGCGTGCGCGGCCTGACCCGGGTCGCGGCAATGGAGCTTGGTCATCGCGGCGTCCGGGTCAATTCGGTCCACCCGGGCGGGGTCGATACGGCAATGACCAATTACGATGACAGCCCGCGCGATGCGATCAGCCAGCGCTTCAAGAACATCCCAGCCCAGCGCGTCGGCGGGCCGGAAGAAGTCGCCGCCGCCAGCCTGTTCCTCGCCAGTGACGAGAGTTCGTACATGATGGGTTCCGAGATCGTCGTCGATGGCGGCATGGTTCTTGGTCATTACTATGACGGCATGCCGGGGGCCCCGGGAGCAGGGTGACCAAACATGCGCCCGGGCAGGCGGGGGGGGTCCGCCGTGAAACCCGGGAAACTCAGTCGGCCCGTACCTTCACCTTCGGCACTGATTGGCCGCGACGCATGGTTTCGAGGAACTTGTCCAACGGGGCCGGATCGGGAACTGGCCCGCCACAGTCGCCCTCGCGCGCCCAGAACTCCGCGAAGCTGGGGAACAGCTTATGGAAGTTGCCCTCGGCCCATTCGGTGCCGGGCCAGCGTATCTTTTTTTCACCCACCGGCGGCTTGTTGAGGTCGGTCGCGTACCAGTAAAGGGGCAGCCGCCGGGCAAAAAACCAGCGGCCTTCCTGGCGAACATAGTCGTCGGCATACATCATCTGCATGATGACCCATTCGTCGCCCCCATTTTCTGCGGGTGTCTCGTGCTCGTTCTTCGAATAGACGATGCCATGGGCGTGGTCCGGATCGTCGAACTCGATCACGTGGCCGCCAATATGATGTGATGTGCCGGTGAAAGGCGAGCGCAACGTGACGTCCATATATTCGCGCAGCGCCCGGCGACCGCTCTTCTCTTTGCCGACGCGCACGTCGGCGCAGAACAGCGAGACCATGGCGTCCATGTCACGCATATCGAGGCACAGCGCATAGCGGGCCGGGAGCTGGCGGATCGCCTCAATTGATTCGAGCCGGTCGATACGGGCTTCGAGCGACTTGCTGCTCATGGCTTCCCCTCCTCCCCGAATTCTGCTTCCGAATGGCCCATTGCGATGACGCGAGTGAGGCCCTGGGCATCCACCGTCTCGACCAACACCGACTTCTTGCGTGAGGTGGTTTCAGCGATGCTCCAGCGGCCTTCATGGCGGACATAGACATCGTCATATTCGATACCGAACTGGGTGAGCGTGCGCTGCGCAAGGTTGATGTTGTGGAACGACAATGCCCACTGCCCGCGCGCGCGCTCTGCACTATCGAAGGTGATCACACCATTTGCCGCGTGGTGAATGTCATGAATTCCCGGAGCGCAGCCTAATTGACGATAAATGGCGACGAATTCTTCCCGGCTGTCGAACGGCGGAAAGCCCTCGAAGCGAACTTTGACCTCTTGCAACAGGCAATCAGCCATCGTGTCGGGATCCTGGCTGTCGCAGGCACGAAGATAGCGCGCCTTGAGGTCGCGGATCGCGCGATCATCCTCAAGCCTCTGCAATCTTTCTTCAAATGTCATCTATTTTACCCTTTGCGTAAGTTGTGGAGAACATTACTACGCAAATCAAGTGAAACGGGAGAGTCGGATGTTGTTTCAAGGCAAGCGTGTTCTGGTCACAGGCGCAGCATCGGGGATCGGCCGGGCCACCGCGATCAAGTTCGCGGCAGAAGGGGCCGATGTTACGATTGGCGATGTCAACGAGGCCGGTCTCAACGAGACCGCCGGGATGATGCCACGCGCTCCGCGCGTGGTTCCGTTCGACGCCATGGACTTTGCTTCGTGCGGCGCTCTGGTCGCGGCGGCGGCGCAGGACGGGCTCGATGTGCTGTGCAACGTCTCGGGCATCCTCAAGTGGGGGCCATCGGAAGACTTCGCGGTTGAAGACTTCGAGCGAATCATGGCGGTCAATACCACGTCGGTCTTCGTGTTGTGCCAGGCGGCGCTGCCACACCTGGTTAAATCAAAAGGGAATATCGTCAACACCGCTTCGACCGCTTCGCTTCAAGGTATCGCCTATACCATCGCTTATTCCGCATCGAAACACGCGGTGGCGGCGATCACCAAGGGTCTGGCCATTGAGTTCGCTGCGCGTGGGGTGCGGGTCAACGCGATCTGCCCGGGGCAAGTCAACACCGCGATGGGTAACGCCGCTCCGCCGCCGGGAGACGTCGACTGGAGCCTCGTGATGCGCAATGTTCCCAAACTTGAGAACGGCTCGTGCGAGCCTGAGGACATCGCTGAGCTCTTCGCCTACCTCGCCAGTGACAAAGCGCGCAAGGTGACCGGCTCACTGTTCACGATCGATGGGGGGCAGCTTGCGGGCTAGAGATTTTGCCTGCTGATGCTGTCAATTCTCCAAGCGGCTGGCGCAAACAATCGAGAGGAAGCATGCTGATGGACAGTGCAGTGCAGGCAGGCGAGGTCCGCCTCGACAAGGTCTGGCGGCAGTTCTGCGCGGAGCTGGCTGAAGCAGGCGAGGTACTGCTGCGCGAGTCTGCTCCAGCGACGCCGCTCGATCAGGCCGAGGGGTTGCGCTATCTCAGCCGGCTGACGCGCACCGCACTCAATATGACAGTCGATTCCTCCGATCCCGACTTTCCCCGCCTGTTCCAGCTGTGCGATGACAAGATCAAGATCGGCGCCGACAACCCCGATAACATTTACGAGCAGACGGTGATCGATCCAGCGCGCGAATATCGCATTCGCGGCCGTCGCAACGGCTGCCCTTACCTGTCGTTCGGCACCAAGGCCAACCGCTACGCGACCGATGGCACGATGATGTCGACCGGCGAGGTTGAGCTGGACGATCTCGCTGTCGAGCCCGACGGCAGTTTCGAGATCGTGGTGAGCCGCACGCGCCAACCGGGCAACTGGCTGTCCATGGCCGACGATTCCTCGATGCTGATCGTGCGCCAGACCTTCGACGACAAGCGGGTCCAGGCGAAGGCCGAAATCGCTGTGGAGCGCATCGGCGCCGGGCCGACGGCCCCTGACTTGCTGACACCGGAGCGGATCGAGGCACAACTGGCACATGCAGCGGCTTTCGTGCGCGGCACCGCCAATACCTTCGCCGACTGGGCAGAATGGTTCACTCCTGCGACAAACCACATCTACGAAGGCGATCAGTCGGTGTTCCAGCGCGGCGGCGGCGATCCGCGCATCTGGTATGGCCATGCGGCCTACGAGCTTGCCCCCGGAGAGGCCTGGGTGCTCGAGACCACGCCGCCGAAGTGCCGCATGTGGAATTTTCAGCTCGACAACTGGTGGATGGAATCACTCGACTGGGTGAACCAGAAGGTTTGGGTCAACGGCCACATGGCGAAGTACGAGCCCGATGGCCGGGTGATCGTCGTCTGCGCTGATAGCGATCCGGGCTTTGGCAACTGGATCGACCTGTGCGGCCACCGCAAGGGCACTGCACTGTGGCGCTGGATAGAGGCCGAGGAGCATCCTGTGCCGCAATGCCGGGTGGTGAAGCTCTAGGGAATGGCCGTCTTGGACCAGACCCTGCTCGATCAGGTTGCCTTGCGCGATCTTGTCATGCGCTATTGCCGCGGAGTGGACCGGCGCGATTTTGCGCTGGTGCGCTCGCTCTACCATGACGATGCCATCGACGATCACGGCGCGATGTTTTCGGGCCGGCCGGACGATTTCGTTGCCTGGCTGCCGACGGCGATGGCAACCTGGGAGCTAACCATCCACGCGGTGACCAACTCACTTTTTGTCATCGAAGCGGACCGTGCTGAAGGCGAACATTATGTGCGCGCCTGGCACCGCACATACCCGCCGGGGCGCAAGGAATACGTTGTCTATGGTCGTTATCTCGATCGTTACGAGCGGCGCGCGGGCGCGTGGAAATTCCTTCACCGCTCGTTGGTGTTCGATACCGGCGAGGTCCGCGACATCGATGAAAATGCCATGACCATGCTCGGCGGCGATGCTGCGCATGGCAACAGCGATCGCGCCGACCCTTCATGGCGGCTCGAACTGCTGGCGAGTCTTGGAAAGGCGCAACTATGATGACCTTGCAGGAAGTCTCCGACCGGTTGGAGATTCAGGATCTCTTCGCCCGCTATTGCTTTGCCATCGACGAACGCGACTGGGACGCGCTGGACCGGGTCTTCACCGCAGAGGCGCGGATTGATTACAGCGAGTCCGGCGGGGCAAAGGGCTCACTGGCCGAGATCAAAGCCTGGCTGCCGCGCGCACTCGAACGATTCCCGGCTTTCCAGCACATGGTGGCAACAACAAAGCTGGTCCTCGATGGCGATAGCGCCACCAGCCGGACGATCCTGTTCAATCCAATGGTCATGCCCGGCAAGGACGGCACGCCGCAGACCTTCTTCATGGGGCTGTGGTATCGCGACAGGCTGGTGCGCACAGAGGACGGCTGGCGGATTGCAGAGCGGCACGAGGAGATGAGCTGGACGCACAACGTCCCGCCGATGGACTCCGCCCCAGAGCTGACGCCCGACGGTTGATGCGCCTTCAGAACCAGCGGATCAGGTGGGTGATATCGGCCACTTCTTCGAACTTGCGCCCCCGCGTCGCCAGCATGTGCTCGCTGACCAGCGCATCGGGCGACAGCGGGCGGATCACCTCGATCACGCGGTCATAGCTGCTGCTCGCGATCATCCACGCGCCATTCTCGCGATGATAGACGTCATGGTAAATCGCGGTGCCGATCGTGTGCGTCGCCTTCGACAGGTCGATGAACACGTCTTCGAGATACCAGATGCCCGACGCGCTATCGGGGCCGGTCAGCGTGATTTCGGGCATATGGCCGTGGTGCATCGCCACCGCCTTCGAATGGAAGCTGTTGGCGAGGAACTCGAGCATTTCGGCGCGCCCGGTGACTGCCACTTCGTAGGTCCCGCCGCGATACATAACCGCCACGTCATCGGTAAACAGGCCAGCGAGCAGTGCCATGTCGGCGGTGTCGATGCCGCGGAAGTAGCGGTGTTTGAGGACTTTGATGTCCTCCAGGTCGGATAGCTGCTGGAGCGTGTATGCCATCGGTGGATTCCTTAGTTATCAGCGGCGAACAACGCCTCGGCGCGCGCCTTGAGAGCTTGGGCGCTGTCATCGAAGGCGCACTTGATCCAGGGTCCGGCAAAGCGGAAGACGTGGATGCCGTTGGCGCCGAGGAAAGCATCGGAAGAGAAATAGCGACACGATGCCGGTCCGGTCGGCTCGATCACCTGGTCGCGCCGCGCGGGGTAGGGCCAGGCATCGCTGTGTCGCATTTCCCACGAGATCAGCCGGTCAGGCTCGATCGCGCAGACATATTCGCAATTGGGCACCAGCGATCCCGGCGCTGCATAGTTGATTAACGTCATGTCCACCGCCGCGCCCATCTCCAACGTGGAGACGGCGCGAATGCAGAACGGGTTCCATTCGTTGTATCGCGGCATGTCGCAGAGCACCTGCCACACTACCCGTGCCGGGGCGGCGATATTGACCGTGGCGCTGACCGTCACGGCATCGGGATCGAAGCCGGTGACCGGGTCATCGCGATGGCTGGGTGCGGCCTTCATCCAGTCGAGCAGCATCGCTTCCTCCCTCATCAGGCCGCGACCCAGTCGCCGCCGTTGACGTCGAGCATGGCACCGGTGATCTCGGAAGCATAGTCCGACAGCAGGAAGTAGACGGCCTTGGCACAATCGGCATCCG
>JANLSP010000466.1:0-5216 GCA_031362485.1 Novosphingobium sp. | reverse complement strand
GCGCAGACTGGCCCGAGCGGGACGGGGCCTGGAGCGCATTGCAATCACTGGTGCGCCATCGCTGGCCCTGGGCCTCGCTGCTCGCCGCGCGCGTGGCGCGGCCGGAAAATGCTGATCGCGGCTTCTTTGCCCGTCTGCCCGAATGGGAGGAAGCGCCCGAGCGGCCGCAGCCGGCGCAAGTCGTGCTCGAAGAGGCGCAAGTGCTCGCCCGGTTGGCCGAACTGACCGGCGAAGACGCGGAACAACGCCCCGGCCAGCGCGCCTATGCCGCCGAAGTCGCCGCAATGTTCGCCCCGCGCCGCAAGGATGCCAGCCCGCACGTTCTGGTGGCGCAGGCGGGAACCGGCATCGGCAAGACGCTGGGCTATCTTGCCCCCGCTGCGCTCTGGTCCGAGCAATCGGGCGGCACGGTCTGGGTTTCGACATACACCAAGGCATTGCAGCGACAATTGCGCCACGAAAGCAGGCGCGCCTGGCCCGCCGCCCGCGCCGATGGCTCGCGGCCCGTCGTCGTGCGCAAGGGCCGCGAGAATTACCTGTGCCTGCTCAACCTGGAAGATGCGCTGCAAGGCGGATTCGGCGGCCGTCCGGCAATCCTGGCGCAGCTTGTCGCGCGCTGGGCGGCCTATAGCCAGGACGGCGACATGATCGGCGGCGACTTGCCGGGCTGGCTCCCCACCTTGTTCCGCCAACGCGGCGTAGCGGCGTTGACTGACCGTCGCGGCGAATGCGTCTATGCCGGCTGCCCGCACTACCGCAAATGCTTCATCGAACGCTCCAGCCGCGCTTCGGCGCAGGCCGATCTGGTGATCGCCAATCACGCGTTGGTGATGGTCAACGCGGCAAGAGGCCGCGATGTGGCGCAGCGCGCCACCCGGCTGATCTTTGACGAAGGCCATCACGTTTTTGAAGCCGCCGACGCGACCTTTGCCGCCGCGCTTACCGGGACGGAACTGATCGAGCTGCGCCGCTGGGTGATGGGGCCGGAAAAGGGCGCAAAAGGCCGCCGACGCGGGCTTGCCGCACGGCTCGCCGATGTTGCAAGCTATGACGAGGCCGGCGCCAAGGCCATTGCCGCCGCCGCCCGTGCTGCCGAAGCGCTGCCCGGCGATGGCTGGCTGCAGCGTCTGCAGGAAGCGGCCGCGTCCGGGCCGCTGGAAGACCTGCTTTCAGCCGTGCGCAGCCTCGTCCATGCCCGCGATGAAAGCGGGGGCCAGGAAGCGGGCTATGGACTGGAAACCGAGGCAGCGCAGCTTGATGGCGGCTTTGTCGAATGCGCCGCTGCCGCCCAAGGCGCGCTGGCCGAGCTGCGCAGCCCGCTGATCAGGCTGGGCCTGCGGCTGGAGGCCATGCTCGCCGAACCGCCCGACTGGCTGGACGGGCAGGGCCGCTCGCGCATCGAAGGGGCACGGCATGCGCTGGCCTGGCGGATCGATCTGATCGCCGCCTGGGAGGCGCTGCTTGCCCGGCTTGGCGGCCCTGCGGACCACGATTTCATCGACTGGCTGGCGCTCGAACGTTCGGATGCGCGCGAATTCGACGTCGGTATACATCGCCGCTGGCTCGATCCGATGAAGCCTTTTGCCAAAGTTGTGCTCGAGCCCGCCCACGGCGTGATGCTGACTTCGGCGACGCTGAAAAGCGGAGCGGGGCGCGATGAGGGTGATTGGGATACCGCCATCCAGCGCAGCGGCGCGCCGCACATATCCGTTGCCCCACGGCTTGCCGCTTTCGACAGCCCCTTCGATTACGCGAGCCAGTCCGAAGTGCTGATCGTCACCGATGTGCCCAAGGGCGATCTGGCAGCGCTGGCCGGCGCTTATGGCCGGCTGATCGAAGCGGCGCAGGGCGGCGTGCTGGGCCTGTTCACCGCGATCCGGCGGTTGCGCGCAGTACACGGCCGGATTGCCGACCGGTTGGCGCGCGGCGGCCTGCCGCTCTATGCCCAGCACGTTGATCCGATCGACACCGGCACGCTCGTCGATATCTTTCGCGACGATCCGCACGCGTCGCTGCTTGGCACCGACGCCTTGCGCGACGGGGTGGACGTGCCGGGCCACTCGCTGCGGCTGGTGGTGCTGGAACAAGTGCCCTGGCCCAAGCCATCGATCCTGCACCGGGCAAGGCGGCTGGCGGCAGATGGCGGCGGCAGTGCACATGATGACCGGATCATCCGCGCCCGGCTTGCTCAGGCCTTCGGGCGGTTGATTCGCGGCAGCGGCGACCGGGGGCACTTTGTCGTGCTGTCCGCTGCTTTCCCTTCGCGCCTGCTTTCGGCGTTCCCGGCCGGAACGCCAATTGTTCGGCTGACGCTGGACGAGGCTTTACAACGTGTCGCTGCCGGTGTTTCAGGGAAAGCGACTGTCAGCGAGCCTCCCCACCAGACAATGCACACATGAAGACCCTTGGCCTCTATCGCCACGCCAAGTCGGATTGGTCCGATGCGCGCTCGCGCGATTTCGACCGCCCGCTCAACGAGCGTGGACGCCGTGGCGCGGTGGCCATGGGCCAGCATATCCGCGAATATGGCGCGCTGTGGGACAGGATAGTCGCCTCGCCGGCTGCGCGCTGCGCCGAAACCATTGAAACCGGCTATCAGACCATCGGGAAAACCTATTCGGTGAATTGGGATCGCCGTATTTACCTAGCCAGTTCAGCGAGCTTGCTCGATCTGCTCAGGGAGCTGGAAGACGACCCTGCTTCGCTGCTGATGGTTGGCCACAATCCGGGCCTCGAGGACCTGATTTTCGATCTCGTCCCCGATGACGGATCGAGTCCGCTGCGTGACATTGTCGAAGTAAAATTCCCTACTGCGGCCTTTGCCGTGCTGGAACTGGATATTGAACGCTGGGAACAGGCCGATGCAAACTGCGCGCGGCTGATTCATCTGGTTCGGCCGCGCGATCTCGATCCCACGCTGGGACCTGATGCAGCGGACTGAGAACTGCGGCTACTAACTCGCGGCGAGCGCCGCAGCCAATCTGTCGCGAATCGCGCGCAAATGCAGAACCACGCCGTTCGCCTGCGCCGGCACGGAAATGGCCGGCAGGGGCGGACTTTTGACCGCGCCGGCTGCAAGTGCCTGTCGCGCGCCGCGCAGGGTAAAGCCTTCGCGGTGTACCAGCCGGTCAATCGTCATCACCAGCGCAACGTCTTCGGGCCGATAATAGCGCCGGCCGCCGCTGCGCTTCAGCGGACGGAGCATCGGAAACTGCTCTTCCCAATAGCGCAAGACATGCTGGCGAATATTCAGGCCCGCCGAGACCTCGCCAATCGTCCGCAAGGCATCGGGTGCCTTGCCGTCTGTGAAAGCAAAAGGCGTCGCCGGTTCGCTCATTTGTCCGTAATTCGATCTTTCAGTAACTGGCTGGCGCGAAAGGTCAGGACCCGGCGCGGGGTGATTGGCACTTCGATACCGGTCTTGGGATTGCGGCCCACCCGCTGTGCCTTGTCGCGCAGCAGGAAAGTGCCGAAACCAGAAATCTTGAGGTTCTGCCCTTTCGTCAGCGCAGTGCTCATATGATCGAGAATTGACTCAACCATGCCCAGCGACTCAGACCGTGACAGGCCGAGCTTGCGATTGATGGCTTCGGCGATTTCCGCACGAGTCAACGTTTCCATGGAGCGCATGCGTTCAATCCCCCGACTATACGGCTCTCCGAGCAATCGGAAACATACGGCAATTCAAGGCAAATGCAATGCCTTGCTAGCCCGAGCGAGACTAGTGCAATGTCCGGCCCCGGCTGCCTGAACTGCGTCGGATTACCTAGATCCGCAGCAGGCTTGCGCCCCAGGTGAAACCTCCGCCCATGGCTTCCAGTACGACCAGATCGCCCAGCTTGATCCGGCCGTCGCGAATCGCCGCGTCGAGCGCGAGCGGCACCGAGGCGGCCGAGGTGTTGGCATGTTGGTCGACCGTCATGATCACCCGGTCCATCGACAGGCCGAGCTTGCGCGCGGTGCCTTCGATGATGCGCGCATTGGCCTGATGCGGCACCACCCAGTCGATATCGGAGGCTTCTGTCCCCGATATCTCGAGCACTTCGCGAAGCACATCGGCCAGATTGGTTACCGCGTGTCTGAACACCTGGTTGCCCGTCATGCGCAGCTTGCCGACTGTTCCGGTGGTGGACGGGCCGCCATCGACATAGAGCTTGTCATTGAATTTACCATCGGCCCGCAGTTTTGCCGCCAGAATGCCCTTACTGCCGTCACCTTCATGGGCAGAAAGCACAAAAGCCCCTGCCCCATCGCCAAACAACACGCAAGTGCCGCGGTCCGTCCAATCGAGAATACGGGAGAAGGTTTCTGAACCGATAACCAAGGCGTTCCGGGCTTGTCCTGTCTTGATCAACGCGTCCGCAGTTACCAGCGCATAAACAAAGCCGGAGCATACAGCTTGCACGTCAAAGGCGGCACCATGGCGAATGCCGAGATCATTCTGCACCAGCGTGGCAGTGGCGGGAAAGGTGTTGTCTGGAGTAGATGTGGCGAGAACGATGAGGTCAATGTCCGCAGCAGCCAAGCCAGCAGCCGCCATGGCGTTCCTCGCGGCCTCCGTAGCCAAGGTGCGCGTGGTTTCGCCTTCGCCAGCGATGTGGCGGGCGTGTATGCCCGTACGCTCGACAATCCATTCATGGGTGGTGTCGACAATCTTGCTCATGTCCGCATTGGTCATGATGCGCTTTGGCAGCGCCGACCCCACACCGGTTACACAACTCGTGATCATGGTTGCTATTCCGCCGCCTTCGCCACGGGTGCGAGAAGGGAATGCACCTGGGCCACGTCTTCTGCGATTTTCTTCACCAAACCGTTTTTCACCATTTCAATCGCCATGTCGATTGCGGTTGCAAAGCCAAGCGCATCGGTTCCGCCATGGCTTTTGACTACGACGCCAGTTAGCCCCACAAATACGCCGCCATTGTGTTTGCGCGGGTCAAGCCGCTCTTTGAAGGCACGGAAAGCACCCTGCGCAAGAAAAGCGCCGAGCTTCGACATGAGCGTGCTGGACAACGACGCTTTCAAAAAGGAGCTGATCTGTTTGGCGGTGCCCTCGGCGGTTTTTAGCGCTACGTTGCCAGTGAAACCTTCAGTGACCACCACATCGACGGTGCCCTTGGAGATATCGTCGCCTTCCACATTGCCGTGGAAGTGAATAGGCAATGGCATCTCACGCAGCAGGCGACCAGCTTCCTTCACGGCCTCATTGCCCTTGA
>JANLSP010000461.1:0-2486 GCA_031362485.1 Novosphingobium sp. | reverse complement strand
CAGCATGTCATGACCAACCACCTCGTGACCGTCGACGGTGATCAGGCCTGGTCGCACACCTATGGCGCATGGCGGCTGATCCGCCATGCCGCGGGCGACCCGCCGGTCTGGGACGGGACAGGCTATTACGACGACACCTGGGTGCGCACTCATTCTGGCTGGCGAATTGCAAAACGCTCGATCGGAGTGATCTGGTGGACCGGCAATCCCCGGGTGCAGACCCCGATGGAAGAGATCGAATTCCAGCTTGATCTGGTCTCGCTCAAGACCGAAGGAGCCGCAGGACGGCTCGACTATCTTAAGGCAATTTCCTGATGGCAAAATCGCGTGACGCAATCCGCATGAACGAGGCGGAACAGGCCGCGCTGTTTGCCGAATGCAAGAGCCTGCAGGTCGCGACTCTTGGTGCCCGGGGCGAACCACATCTGACCACGCTTTGGTACACCGTTCACGAAGGCGATGTGCTGTTCGAAACCTATGGCAAGAGCCAGAAAGTCGTGAACCTGCGCCGCGATCCGCGCATCGCCGTGCTCTGCGAGGCAGGGACCACTTACGACCAGTTGCGCGGCATTTCGATCCAGGGTCGGGCCGAACTGGTCGAGGAGGGCGAGAGACTGCAGGAGCTGATGCGGGTGGTGATCGATCACCATTTTCCGGGGCAAACGCCCGAGCAACTGGCGGCGACTGCGGCGAAAATGGCGGAAAAGCGGATCGTCGTGGTGGTCCACGCCGACAAGACGATCAGCTGGGATCACCGCAAACTGGGCGGCAAAGGGCCGGTCTAGGCATCACCGCCCCTTCCACGCCGGCTTGCGCTTCTCGGCAAAGGCTTTGGGCCCCTCTGCCGTATCCTCCGCCTGCATCCACTTGGCAAACAGCGGGTGGCTTTGCTGCCCCGTAATTGCCTCGGCCAAGCTAGGCTGATCCAGCCCCCACATGGCGAGCCCTTTGGTGAGGCGCACTGCGAGGGGGGCGCAAGCGATGATCTGGCCAGCCAGTGCCCCGGCTGCCGCCATGACATCGCCCGGCGCGATCTCGCTGACGAAGCCCATGTCCAGCCCTTCGCGCGACGAAATGTTCCGCCCCGTGAGCAGCGGCCCCATCGCGCGCTTGAGCCCGGCCTGGCGCACCAGCCGGTGCACGCCGCCACCGATGGCAAACAGCCCCACTTTGGGTTCGGGCAGGCCGAATAGCGCGCTCTCGCTCGCCACGATCATGTCGCAGGCGAGTGCTACCTCGAACCCGCCGCCCAGCGCCATTCCGTTCACCGCGGCGATCACCGGTTTGGCCAGGTCATAGCGTTCGATCAGCCCGGCATAGCCAGTCTTCGGATAGGGTGCCTTGGCATCGAATGCGGTGAGATCGCTGCCCGCGCAGAACGCCCGCGTGCCTGCGCCGGTGATGATGCAGACCTGGCTGGCGTCGTCGGCGGCAAACCGGTCAAACGCGACCTCCAGCGCCATGTGCATCGCCGGCGTGATTGCGTTGAGCTTTTCTGGCCGGTTGAGCGTGATGGTGAACAGCCCGTCGGACGCACGGGTGAGGATGTGGTCGTTTTCCATGGCAGCTCTATCGGGCAAAGATGCCCTCTCGACAATGCCCGGCGCTTGCCCGACAACCCCGGCAAGGCGAGACCGGCCAGCAAGGCGCGGCTTGCGCCCGGGAGAGCATTGCTTGAGTTATATTGATGAATGGCGCCGGTCGATCCGCCCGCTGATCGCAGCCAGCCTGGCGACCGGCACCAGCCTGTCGCTGTTCGCCTATACCAACAGCGTGTTTGCCCCGCATCTGATCAAGGAGTTTGGCTGGTCACGCGCGCAATTCTCGCTGATCGCGGTGACCATGTTGCTGACCTTGCCAATCCTGCCGCTGGTCGGTCGACTGACGGACAGGCTCGGCGTGCGGCGGGTTGCGCTGATCGGCGTGCTGCTGATGCCGCTGGGTTTCATCGGCTACAGCATGATGGATGGCAGCTTCACGACCTATCTGGCGCTGTTCACCGCCATTCTGATGATCGGCAGCATGACCGGGCCGCTGGTTTTCTCACGGCTCATCGCGGCCAATTTTGACAAGGCGCAAGGGTTGGCGCTGACCGTGATCAACTGCACCCCGGCGGTGATCGCCATACCGCTCGCACCGGTGCTCAACCTGTCAATTGAGGCCTTCGGCTGGCGTGCGACTTATCTGGTGCTGGGGGGTTTCGTTCTGATCTGCGGGCTGATTGCGGTGTTGCTGGTCAGAGATGATCAGTTGCCGGTTGGCTCGCCCAAGCCTGAGGCGCCGCGCGCCGCGCGGGAGGACTATGGCATCATCCTCAAAAGCAAGCTGTTCTGGGTGATCGTCTTCGGTTTCTTCTTCTGCCTGCTGCAGACCCAGCTGCATTCTTCGCAGATGAACCTGATGCTGATCGACAACGACCTGACCATGCAGATGGCGGCAAATGTCGTCTCAGTCTATGCATTGGGTACGCTGGTCGGGCGCATCGT
>JANLSP010000448.1:0-2044 GCA_031362485.1 Novosphingobium sp. | reverse complement strand
CATGGCCAGGAAGCTCAACGCATTGCGCTTTTCCGGGCGATTGAAGGTGACATAGGCGACACCGTCACGTTCTTCGAACAGCAATGTTTCGGGATCCCGAAGCCACTTGCCCATTAGACCACTCCTTGTCCTGCTGTGCCTTTTTGCCTGCACAAAAGTAGCAATGAAATAATAGTTAGCAATGCTATTTATATTGCAATTGGCTTCCCCCTGCGCTATCCCTCGAACTGCAAGGAGAAGTGCAGAACATTAGCGAACTGGGAGGCTTTCTGACGTGCAATTCAAGCGGAGCAAGCTGAATGGCGCATGCTGATGCGATCGCGGGACCAGGCCAGCAGGAGCTCGCATCTTTTGCTGGAGAAATCCTCGACGGCGACGGCCACATGTACATGGATGCAGAGGTTCTGCGCCACGTAGCCGGCGGGCTGAATTGCGGACATATGCTCGACTATATCGAGAAATATGTGAAATCGGACGATTTCGCCAACGATCGCCGCCGCAACCGGGACGAGCTCTGGATCGTCAAGGGGATCGGCGCCCTTGGCGCGCAGCAAGCCGGCGAGCGCCGCGAAGCCCTCGATGCCATGGGTGTGCGCGCCCAGCTGGTGTTCTACAATACGGCAAGCGGCGAACTGCGTATCAACTCACCCGAAGCGCGCGATGCATGCCGGCGCTACAATGATTATTCGCTTGAGTGGACCAGGCAGACGGGCGGGCGGGCCCGTGTTGCCATGCAAATCAATATGTCGGACCGCGACTGGGCCATCGCCGAAACGCAGCGCGTGATCAAGCTGGGCGCCAAGGTCGTGACTTTGCCCTCCTCGGCGCCGCCCGGCGGGGTTTCTCCGGCCAACGAACAATGGGACCGATTGTGGGCGATACTGGAGGAAGCCAATGTTCCGGCGACGCTCCATCTTGGCTCGGGCGGGCTTATGGCAAGCAAGACCCCGGAGGCTCTGGCCGCTGACAAGGATTTCATGTTTCCCGACCGCGGCTGGGGCAATGCTGCATCGCTGCGCGGACAGCCCGCCAACCGGCCGGGCGGCGAAGAAGCGATCAGTCCTTACTTCATGCTGGTCGCGCATCAGTCTGCAGAACTGTTCCTGCAGACCATGATCATGGGCAGCGTCTTCGATCGTTTCCCGAAACTGCGGTTCGGCATCATCGAACTGGCGGCCGGCTGGGTGGGGCCATGCGTGGAGCGGATGGATCTCTGGGTTGAATTCATGGGCAAGGTTGGCCGCAAATATCCGATGAAGCCAAGCGAATATATGGCGCGCAACGTGCGGGTCACGCCGTTCTGGCATGAGAACCTGCCGCTGATGATCGAGCGTTATGGGATGGAGGATGTCTACATATTCAGCACGGATTATCCGCACCTTGAGGGCAGCCGGGATCCGATCGGCAAGTTCAACAAATGGCTGAGCAAATTGCCGCCTGACTATACCCGCAAGTTCTTCGTCGAAAATGCACGGCTGCTGTTTCCTGACCTATGACCTCAAACACGCAAATCACTGATGGTGTCGCCGAACGCAAGCAGGGTTCGACCCTGATCCTTGCATTGGTCAATCCCGAAAGGCGCAATGCGTTCACGCCCGAGATGCGCAGGCGGCTCGCCGCAAGGCTCGCCCAGAGCTACGGAGAAGACGATATCCGCGCGATTGTGCTGTGCGGACAAGGGGAACATTTCTGCGCCGGCGCCGATCTTTCCCGGGTTGGCGGAGGCCCTGCGCCTTCACTGATCCAATTTCGCGAGAATATGAAGGATGCCCACAATCTGGTGCGGACGATCGCCTACGGCCCAAAGCCGGTAATCGCGGCGATAGAAGGCGTGGCGTTCGGCGCTGGACTATCCATTGCGTTGGCCTGCGACCATGTCGTCACCGCCCGGAACGCAAAGATCGGGGTTGCATTCACCAAACTGGGTCTGATGCCGGACATGGGCCTTGTCTATAGCCTGAGCGCGCGGGTGGGCAAAGCAACCGCGCGGCGCATGATCCTGTTTTCCGAATCTATGGATGGAACCGGCGCGGTCGAAGCAGGG
>JANLSP010000424.1:0-3385 GCA_031362485.1 Novosphingobium sp. | reverse complement strand
TGCGCCAATGGCTCGGTGCTGCTGGTCGAGATCGAGCGCGGGCAGATCACCCGCGTCTTCCCCGATGGCCGCAAGGAAATGGCAGCAAACCCCGGCGGCGGACCAAATGGCCTCGCGATGGGCCCGGACGGTTTGCTCTATGCCTGCCAGAACGGCGGCTGCCTGTGGCGCGAATGGAATGGCATGCGGCTGCCCCACGGCATCCCCCAAGGCTATCCCGGCGGCTCGATCCAGCGCATCGATCCGGCAACGGGCGACGTCGAAGTGCTTTGCACCAATGCAGGCGATGTGCCGCTGTGGGGGCCAAACGATCTGGTGTTCGACGCACACGGCGGCTTCTGGTTCACCGATAATGGCAAGGGGGACGGGCGGCAGAAGCGCGTCACCGGGGTATTCTATGCCCGCGCCGACGGGTCAGAATGCCGCGAGGTCATTTTCCCGCTCGATGGGCCGAACGGAATTGGTATCTCGCCCGATGGCAGGACGCTCTATGTCAGCGAAACCCCCAGCGCGCGGCTCTGGGCTTTTGATATCGCCGCGCCGGGCGAAGTGGCGCTGAAGCCTGGTCTGCGCGGCCCCAGCGGGCGCCTGCTTTACAGCGCGCCCGGGGTCAGTGCTTTTGACAGTCTGGCGGTTGAAGCCTGCGGCAATATCTGTGTGGCAACCATTGGCCTACCGGGCACCTGCGGCATCAGCGTTATTGGCCCCGATGGCCGGTTGGTAGAATTCGTGGCGACCGACGATTGCTTCACCACCAACATCGCGTTTGGCGGCGCTGACCTGATGACCGCCTATGTCACACTGGGCGGAACAGGGCGGCTGGTGTCGCGTCAGTGGGCCAGACCAGGCTTGCCGCTCGCCCATTCAAGCTAACTCTGATTGATCAACGCCGGATCGCCGCCCTGCGCCATGATATTGACCGTGATCGTGCGCTCTGTGGCATAGCGGTGGAGCGCGTGCGGGCCACCCGCTTTCGGCCCGGTGCCCGACAGCCCCAGCCCGCCGAACGGCTGGACGCCGACCACCGCCCCGGTCATTGAACGGTTGACATAGATGTTCCCCGCCGGGAGCAGCGTTTGGACTTTGGCGGCAAAGCGTTCCAGCCGGCTGTGGACACCCAGAGTCAGGCCATAACCGCGCGCGGCGAGCTTGCCGAGGTCTTGGGCCAGTTCTTCACGCCGATAGCGATAGACGTGCAGGACAGGACCAAAGACTTCGCGTTCGAGGAAATCGGGTCGGTCAACTTCGGCGATCACCGGCGCGAAGAAATGGCCGCTGGCCTCTCCGGCCCCGGGATGCCGGGCAATGATCCGCGCCTCGCGTTCCAGCCGCTCGACATGGCGTTCGAGCATGGCCTTGGCATCGCCATCGATCACCGGGCCGACGTCGGTCGCTGGATCACCCGGATCACCCAGTACCAGCACGGCCAGCGCTCCGGCCAAGCCTTCGATCAGGCTGTCGGCTGACTCAGCGGGCACAAATAGCATGCGCAGCGCCGAGCAGCGCTGCCCCGCCGAGCCAAAGGCCGAGGCGATCGCATCGTCAATCACCTGCTCGCGCAGGGCAGTGGTATCCGCCACCATAGCATTGAGACCGCCAGTCTCGGCAATGAAGGGAATGATCGGTCCAGCCCGCGCGGCTAGCGCCCCGTTGATCGCCCAGGCGGTCTCGGTGCCGCCAGTGAAGGCGACGCCATCAATTCCCGGATGCGCGACCAGTGCAGCGCCGACCACACTCCCTTCACCCGGAACCAGTGCCAGTAGCGCCGGATCAAGCCCGGCGCCATGGAACAAGGCAACCGCCGCTGCGGCGATGCGCGGCGTCTGTTCGGCAGGCTTGGCAAGTACCGCATTGCCGGCTGCCAACGCCGCTGCGATCTGTCCGGTGAAAATCGCCAGCGGAAAATTCCACGGTGAAATGCAGGCAAACACTCCTCGCCCGCGCAATTCCCAATGGTTGGTTTCACCCACCGGGCCGCGCAGGGCAACTGGTCCGGCAAAGTCAGTCTCTGCCAATTGCGCGTAATAGCGACAGAAGTCAGCGGCTTCGCGCACTTCAGCCACGGCATCGTCAAACGTCTTGCCGCCCTCGCGCGCCAGCAGGGCGATCAGCCGCGAGCCGTCGGTTTCAAGCGCATCGCCCATGGCGCGCAGAATCTTGGCGCGCGCCGGGCCGCCGGCTGCATCCCAATTCGGCTGGGCAGCCTTCGCTGCGGTAGTGATCTTGCCAATCCGGGCGAGATCAGTCTCAGGTGATGCGGGCCCATCGGGCAATGCGTCAAGCGCCGCGCGCGCGGCATCGCGCACCGCCTGCTGTGAGAGGTCACGCCCCATCGAATTGACCCGGGCCGCGCCATAAAGATCGCGCGGCAGTGGGATATGCGGGGCAGGGCTCGGATGGGCTTCGACTGCAGTAATCGGATCGGCGACGACCTCGGCGGCGGGAATGCGTTCATCGAGCAGTTTGTGGACGAAAGAGCTGTTGGCACCGTTTTCCAGCAATCGCCGCACGAGATAGGGCAGCAGATCCTCATGCCCGCCGACCGGCGCATAGGCACGCAGCCGCATCGGTCCGAACTTTGCCCTCGCTGCGTCATAGAGCGCCTCGCCCATGCCATGCAGGCGCTGGTGTTCGACAATCACGCCCTTTTCGGCCGCCATCATCCGCACCGCCGCCAGTGTATGGGCATTATGGGTTGCGAATTGCGGATAGAGGTGCGGCGTAGCGGCAATCAGTTCCCGGGCGCAGGTGAGGTAGGACAGATCTGTCGCAGCCTTGGTGGTGAACACCGGATAATCGGGCATCCCCGTCACTTGCGCCCGCTTGATCTCGCTGTCCCAATAGGCTCCCTTGACCAGCCGGATCATCATCCGGCGGCCGGTTTGGGCCGAGAGTGCGGCGATCTGGCGGATGACTGCGCGCGCCCGCTTCTGGTAGGCTTGGACCACTACGCCTAGTCCGCGCCAGTCACCCAGCGCAGGCTCTCTTGACAGCCGCTCGATCAACTTGAGCGAGAGAACCAGCCGGTCGGCCTCTTCGGCATCAATGGCGAGGTTGATGTTGTGCCTGGCGGCTTTAATGGCGAGATCACGCAGGCGTGGATACAACTCATCCCAGACCCGCGCTTCCTGTGTCGCAACATAGCGCGGGCACAGCGCGGAGAGCTTGACCGAAATGCCATGTCCCAGTTCCGGCCCGGCCCCCGAAGCATGCTCCCCCACAGCTTCGATGGCACTGCCATAGAGTTCTGCATAGCGGGCGGCGTCCGCAGTCGTGCGCGCCCCCTCGCCCAGCATGTCGAACGAACAAAGTATACCCTCGCGGCCTGCGCGCTTGAGCGCTGCTACAATGTCGCGCCCCAGCACGAATTGCTCGCCCATGATCC
>JANLSP010000410.1:0-6191 GCA_031362485.1 Novosphingobium sp. | reverse complement strand
GCTGCCGACTGCCTCAACAATGCCGGAAGCCTCATGGCCCAGCACGACGGGAAACGAAGTGCCCATGTCACCCGAGATCGCATGATAGTCGCTATGGCACAGCCCGCTCGCTGCGACGCGGAGTCTTACTTCCTCGGGGCGGGGGCCATTGAGTTCCACCGTTTCGATTGTCATAGCCTCGCGCGGCGCACGCAGGATTGCTGCTTTCATTGTCTCACTTCCCTCATTTCAGAAGTCTCGTGGTCCACTCTGACAGTGAGATTGCGGGCGAAAACCTGACGTCGACCCCGCCCATAGTCAGGCCGCATGCTGCCAGACCGCCGGGTGCCGCAAACGGAACAGGCGCGCGCCGTTCAGGCCGACAATATCCGCTTTCTCCTCCTCGCTGATGTCGATCCCGTCGAACAAATGAGCGACAACCTCGCGCGAGTGTGGGAATGTGCCTTCGTGGTGCGGGTAGTCCGAGCCCCAGATCAGTCCTTTGTGACCGGTGACCGAGCGCGACATGATGCAGGCGCGGTCATACTGGAACGAGGCATAGACCTGCCGCTTGATGATCTCGCTTGGCTTTATCGAAAGCTTGGGCCTGACGAAGATGTCGTGCCCTTCGGCCACTTCGTCCATGCGTTCGGCAAGCCCGGCCAGCCAGCTTGCGCCCGATTCCACAACCATCACTTTGGCTCCGGGGAACCGGTCCAGCGTTCCGCCTGCCACCATATACATGATCGACTGGATAGCATCGCGCATCTGGTCGGTGTAGTTGATAATCGCGCCGCCCGGGCCCGATTCTGGCCGCAGGTCAGGCCGGCCGGTGGCAGTGTGCAGCGTCAGCACGATCTCGAGGCGCTGCGCCGCGTCGAACACCTTGTCCCACTCCAGGCTGTTGTAGAGCGGTACACCCTGCGGGATATTGCTGGGCAGCATCGCGGCGGTAAAGCCCTTGGCGGCCAGGCGCTCCATTTCCATCACAGTGTCGTCCAGGCTGCGGACCGGCAGCAATCCGCACCGCACGAAGGTGTTGAGGTGCCCTGAGAAGAACTGGTCGTTCCAGTCGTTGTAGATCTGGGTCGAGGCCAGTTCGGTTTCGCGGTCCTCGATGAGATAGTTGAGCATCCCGGTGGTGGGGAACACAATCTCGGCGTCGATACCCTCGCTGGCCATGTCCGCCAGGCGCGCTGCGATATCCACTGCACCCTTGGCATTTGGGCGGCCGTTGTTGGCGGGATCGTTGTCGTCGGTGGTCGTTTCGCGACGCAGTGGAAAGCGGTGGACCAGCTTTTCGCCCGCGTAAGTCATGATGTGGTTGTCGTCGCGGCGGGTGTGGATGCCGAATTTGCGCAATGAGGCTGGAAGACCCTCGCTGAACAGGTCCTTTGGTTCGCGCAAGTGGCCGTCGCCGCTGAATACAAAGCGTTGCATGTCTGATCTCCTATCGTCTCAGATCGAACCTGGCGGCCTTGCGATCCCAGGTGCTGGCGGTTGTGCCGAGCTCGCGCAGCAGGAATTTCTGGACCTTGTTGGTCGGCGTATAGGGCAGACTGTCAACGAATTCGATGTAGCGCGGCACGAAGTAGTAAGGCGCGGTATCGTTGATAAAGCGGGCCAGCGTTTCTGCGGCCAGCTCGCAGCCTTCGTTGAGGATAACATGCGCTGCCAGTTCGCTTTCGACGTCGAGTTCCTCTGACTTGATGCCGAACACCGCGACCTCGCTGACCGCGGGATGGCTGCGGATCGCCTGCTCCACTTCCATCGTCGAAATGTTGCGGCCGGCGTAGCGAACCGCGTCCTTTTTGCGATCGACAAAGAAATAATCCCCGTCTGCATCGCGGCGGCCCAGATCACCCATGCGATACCAGCCATCGGCGCCGAACGCCGCTGCCGTGGCCTCGGGATTCTGGAAGTAGCCTTCGAACATGATGTGCGGCTTTTTGGGTTTCAGGGTAAACTCACCCACTTCGCCCGCCGGCACGTCGCGGCCTTCGTCGTCGATCAGCCGGAGCTCGACGTCTGGTGACACATTGCCCAGCGCGCCCGGTTTGATGCCGCGCTTGTTGGTGGGCTCGCGGCTAATCACATTGCCGATCTCGCTCTGCCCGAAACCCTGGGCAATCCGCTCGATTCCGAACCGCTCGCAAAACGGTTCGATGATCTCGTCCGGCATCGGCGTCATTCCGGCCGAGCGGATCGGGTTGTCGCGGTCGTCGGGCCGTTCCGGCTGCTTCCACAGGTAGATATGCATCGCCCCGAGCGAAAAAGTCTGCGTTGCATTGTAGAACCGGGTGCGGTTCCAGAACTCGCTGGCGGAAAAGGTGGGATCGTTGGCACACGCGATGCCTTCGAACAGGGCGCGGAAGATCGTCATGATCCACGATGCGGTGTTGTAGAGCGGCAGCACGTTGTAGGTGATATCGCCGGGGATCGTCGCATAGCGGACCGAAGTCCGCTCGGCGGAATGCACCCAGATGTTGTGGCTCTGCATCACGCCTTTGGACTTGCCGGTGGTTCCCGATGTCCACAGCACCGCGTTGACGTCGCCGTAATCGATGAACGACATGTCGTGCGGCGCGTTGGAAAACGAGAGCAGAGAATCGAAATTGTGCGCGCCGGGCAGCATCGGATTGTCGCCAAGATCGCGCAGCACGAGATGATCATGCGGAACCTGATCGAGCACTTCGATCAGCCGCGGCAACATCCGGGTATCCGAGACGATCACCTTGGGCCTGCTGTCGATCAGCGTCGATTTGAGCCATTCGCCCTTGTATTCGCCGTTTATCGGTATCCACACCGCGCCCAGCCGGCTGACCGCAAGCGTCAGAAAAATGATCTCGATCGCGCTGTGAGCAAAGAACGCGACGCGGTCGCCCCGGCCTACGCCCAGATCGGCCAGTCCTCGCGCGACGCTGTTGACCGCTAAGTCGGTCTCGCAAAACGTTATCCGCTTGTCGTCGCTGAGCAGGTACACGTTATCGCCGACCGCATCGGCCTGCATCTGCAGGATCCGGCCGAGATTGCGGTCCCTGGTGTTGCTCAGATCAAGGTGGTTCATCGCGCTTCGGGTCCGTCCCCATCAGGTATGGCAAACAGCGGGGCAATGATGCCCGTCTCGACCGCCGGATAGCCGAGGTCGCAGAAACGCACTTCGACCGGCATCCCGGCGGTGAGTTCCGCTGGTTCGCAATCGATCAGTCGCGTGACGAATCGTGTCAAGCGGTCCTCGTTGATCACGATAATGGCCGAGACATAAGGGGCAAGGGGCGCGAGCGGCTTGTGCAGGGCCCTTTCGACCACCGCCCAAGAAAACAGCGTGCCGCGTCCGCTGAGCAGCGACCATTCAATGGTGCTCGATTGGCACAGCGCGCATCCGCCCTTCGGATACCAATCGAACGTGCCGCAGCTGCAGCAGCGCGGCAGGCGGAACTCGCGCCGTGCTGCAGCCTGCCACAACGGCGCAATCGGTCCGAAACCATGATCGGGAAGCGGGAACAGGAATGCGCCGGCCATTACCCTTTCCTCATCACGAGCGTGCCGGCATCGACCCCGGAGTAACCGCCATAGACCGCCACTTCAGCATCGGCGACCTGATTGGCCGCTTCGCCGCGTAGCTGGCGCACAAGCTCGACGACATGGTTCATGCCCAGCAGATAGGAATGGCTCAGCATGCCACCATGAGTATTAAAAGGCAGGCCGCCCTTGGCCCGGCCCCGGTCGAACGCGAGCCGGTCTCCTTCAACAAACCGTCCGGCCTCGCCTTTGGGACAGAACCCGAGATCCTCGATTGCCATCAGCGCGACGATGGTGAAGGGATCGTATACCGCCAGCACGTCCACGTCGGCCGGTGAAAGACCCGCCATCGCGAAGGCGCCGGGCGCGCTGAAGCGGTGGGGCGTCGATGCGAAATCGGGTTCCATCGCGAAATGAATGCCCGCAATCGCGCCGCCATAGCCCACGCCCTCGACGATTACCGGCTGTTTGGGAAAATCGCGCGCGCGGTTCGCCGCGGTCATGATGTAAGCGCCCGCCCCGTCTGAAATCAGGCAGCAATCCACGATCCGCAACGGGTCAATGAAAGGCTTGTGCGCCAGATAGTCTGACATTGTCAGCCGCTTGTCGCGCATCACCGCGTCGGGATGTCCGTTGGCATGGCGGCGCAGGTTCACCGCGATGGCACCGAGTTGATCTGCGCGGGTCTGGTATAGATCGATGTGATACCGGGCAACGTGGGCGAAGTAGACCGGTTGCGGGATGAAGCCGAACACCACTTCGGCGTTGGCTTTCATCTCTTCGGCGAGATGCGCGCGCGCTGGACCGCCCTCGTCGGCAGCGTGCTGGCTCGCCCAACTGGTGCCGAACACGTTCACAATGGTACTCGCATGC
Organism: Novosphingobium sp.; assembly: GCA_031362485.1. Lineage (GTDB taxonomy): Bacteria > Pseudomonadota > Alphaproteobacteria > Sphingomonadales > Sphingomonadaceae > Novosphingobium. The sequence goes on along the minus strand of JANLSP010000410.1, from coordinate 1,817 downwards.
CCCGATGCAATGGCGGCATGGGCATCGTGCGGTGCAGTTGCCGCAAACGAGAATGCGCCGCCCTTGCCGGAACTCCAGATATCATGTGTCAGGCCATAGTAGGCACGAAAGCGCTCGGCGGTGATCTGGCCCGCACTCTGGCCCGAGAACATCAGGCCGTCGATGTCCCGCGGCACAAGCCCCGCATCGGCGAGCGCGGCATCGATCGCGGCAAAGGTCATATCCTCGGCCAGCCTGCCCGATGCGGCGCTTGGGTCTGCCTCGCCCACGCCGACGATAGCGATCTTGCCCTTGATATCGTTCAGCAAGACGGGACCGGGTTCGGCGACAAATGCCATCATATCCTATCGCTGCAAGATGCTCGCCGGAACCCGGCATGATTGCTGTTTGGCTGAAATTGCGCAGGCGGTCACCAACAAAAAATACCAAATTTCCTGATCCGCAGCGGTTTCACTTTGACCTGACCCCGCGATCATAGCAACACCATGGGAAGGGAGGGATCGCGGTGCCAACTGCACTCATCATCGGCGGCTCGGGGCCAACCGGACCGCATATCGTTGAAGGGATGCGCCAGCGTGGCTACCGGGTCAGCGTGCTCAGCCGCGGCGTACACGTCTATCCCTTCCCGGACGATGTCGAACGAATCATCGGCGATCCGCATTTTGCCGGAACTCTGGCAAGCGCCCTGGGCAAACGGACTTTCGATGTCGTGATCGCGACCTATGGCAGACTCAAGGTCACGGCCGGGCAGCTTGCCGGCAAGACCGGACATTTCATCGGGGTCGGCGGCTGTGCAGCCTACCGCGGGTTTACTGACCCACATGACAACAGTCCGCCAGGGATGTTCTCACCAGTTCGCGAGACCGCACCCCTCGCCGGCGTGGGCGACCATCCGTTCGGCGCGAAGATTGTCGAGGCGGAACACACCTTGTTCACGCATCACCCGGACGCGACGCTGTTCCGCTATCCTTACGTCTACGGCCCGCGCCAGATCGCACCGCGCGAATGGTCGCTGGTCCGCCGCGTGCTCGATGGACGCAAGTCCGTCGTCGTCATGCACGGCGGCATGACGCTGCTGTCGCACCACTATTCAGAAAACGCGGCGCACGCGCTGATGCTGGCGGTCGATAGTCCGCAAGTGGCGGCGGGCAAGGCCTACAATTGTGCGGACGACGAGCAGGTCGATCAGCGTCAGCTCATCCAGATTGGCGCCGCAGCGCTGGGCGTCGAAATGGAAATCGTCTCGATTCCCGATATCGAGACCGCCCAGGGCGCACTCATCCAGTATCAGCCCTATCACTACCTCGCCGATACCAGCCTGATCCGCAGGGATCTGGGCTATCACGATCTGGTTCCCGCGGTCGAGGCCATCACTCGGACCGTGCGGTGGTATCGCGACAATCCGCTCAAATACGGCGGCGAGCACGAGCAGCGCCGCAAGGACGTATTCGACTATGCTGCGGAAAACCAGTTGATCGCGCTTTACCGGGCCTATGCGCAGGCAGTGGGAGCCGTGAAGCTGCGCGAGCGGCACGAGAACTATGCCCCCCACCCCTATCCCCATCCCAAGGAACACCGACAGGGCCGCGACGAACGCGGGCGCTAAGGCCTGGCTTTGAGCGCGGAATGCCGCCAGGCTAGCTTAGACGAGGCCCGACTGCTGTCCTATTCGATTAGCTGAAAAGACTGCGAAACTGCGCGGCAAGTCGATCGTCAGAGGCAGTGCGTGAACGGCTTCTCGCACCATCGGATTGATGGGCGGCATCATGGTGGTTCCCCTAAGTCCGACAACCTGTCGATGACCTTTGCTTGGATCA
>JANLSP010000393.1:0-4567 GCA_031362485.1 Novosphingobium sp. | reverse complement strand
GGATCCACGACATGACTGACCGAATTTCCGCCGTCGTTTTCGATGTCGGCCGGGTGCTGGTCCAGTGGGACTTGCGCTGCCTGTTTGCCAAGCTGATCGGCGATGCGGACGAGCTTGAGTGGTTCGTCAACACAGTCGTCACAGAGGAGTGGCATTTCCAGCACGATGCCGGGCGGCCCTTGGCCGAAATGGTCCCCGAGCTAATCGCACAATATCCCGCCTATGCGCGTCATATCGAGGCCTATGCCAGCCGGTTTAACGAAACCGTGCCGGGGCCGGTGCCGGGCAGCCTCGAGCTGGTTCAGGCGCTGGATGAGGCAGGTGTTCCGCTCTATGCGATCACCAATTTCGGGGCAGAATTCTGGCCGGGCTTCCGGGCGACCATGCCGGTGTTTGACCGGTTCCGCGATATTGTCGTCTCGGGCGTCGAGAAGATAGCCAAACCAGACCGGGCTATTTTTAAACTCGCCGCCGGGCGTTTCGGCATCGCGCCCGGTGCCATGCTGTTCATCGACGACAACGCCGTAAACATCGCCGCCGCACGCAGCCTTGGCTGGCAGGTGCACCACTTCACGGATGCGGCCTGCCTCGCCGAGGATCTGCGCGGGCGGGGTCTGATCGCTTAACTTGAAGGGTTGCAGCGGGCGAGCTGTTCCGGCGTCAATTCACCCTGTGGGCTGGCAAATCGCGCCACGGGGCCGAACTTGCGCGCCACTTTGCCGCATACGACCACTGCACGCGCGCCATCGGCGGGCGCAGAGCAGCGGTCACCTTCGCAGCGCCACATGGCCCCGTCGATGATCTCGCGCCGCGCGGCGGGCAGCGGTGCGGCGAGCGATACGGCATAGACGCCAGACGCAGCGGCGCGGGCCGGGGCGGTGGTGGCGGCAAAGCCAGCGATTGTTCCCGCCATGGCGAGGACGGTAGGGATCAGGACGCGCGGCAGCTTCCGCGCAAATGCGGTGGTCATGGGGATTCTCCTTTGTGCCTGCACCGCAGTGTGGGGATCCTGGGGAGGATAATCCGAATTGCGTTGCGAATCGCTACTTAACAATATACATTTTGAGTTGCAACCTAAAATGTATATTTCCGGCGACGCCTTCCGCCGAAATGGGTTAGGACCTGGCGTGATGGAGAAGCTGCTTGATAATCTGGGCGAATGCGGCCTGCCGCGTGCGCTTGAAGTGATGGGCGATCGCTGGTCGTTCATGATCCTGCGCGCCGGTTTCAACGGCATTGTGCATTTTGAGAATTTTCTCGAATCGCTGGGGATTGCCCGCAATATCCTCGCCAATCGGCTCAGCCGGCTGGTCGACGCCGGGATCATGGCGCGCCAGACCTGCGAACATGACCGGCGCAAGGTCGAATACCGGCTGACCGAGAAGGGTGCGGATTTGCTGCCCGCCATGTTGGCCCTGCGCCAGTGGGGTGCCAAGCATCAGCTTGGTGTCGAATCAAACCCGGTGCTGACGGACAGGCGAGATAACCTGCCGATTGCGCCCATCGCCATCCACGCCGCCGACGGCCGCGAGATCGGCTGGCACGAATTGCAGTGGCGCGATCAGAGTGAGGTGGGAAAGCCTGGTGGCGATTGCTGCGACTAGCACTGCGGGATAAATTGCGGCAGACTCTGATCCACCGAGTCCCGTAAAAAAGCGGGACCAGAGAGGACCACGCCGATGCAAGCCCTTGCCAATCTCGATCTGCCGTTCCTGCCGATGGGCACCCAGGAGTTTGCCAATGATCCGTTTGCCTTCATCGCCGAGGCGCGAAAGAAACATCCGTGGATCGCGCGGTGCGAGGCGGGCTACTGCGTGTTCGACTATTCGGCGATCAACGAGATCCACCGCATGGACGACATGTTGCGCCCCAGCTTCGACGGGATTGTCGAGCAAATGGAGGCCGGCGGCACGCCCTGGGGCGAGTTCTTCGGCAGGCAATTGATTGCCCTTCCGGCAGACCAGCACCGCTTCATTCGCGATACTTTTGCCGCCAAATTCACCCCTCGCTTCGCCAACCAGTTGCGTCCGATGATGGTCGAGACGATCACCAGGTTGATCGATCAGTGGGCGCCCAAGGGCAAGATCGACTTCGAGGATTTTGCCTCGCGTTTTCCGATCTCGGTGATGTTCGGCCTTGTCGGTGCGCCATTGGACGCGATCGAGGACCTGCGCGACGATCTGGAGGCGATCGGCCTTGCCACCTCGATGCAGAAAGAGCGCGTGCCCCGGATCAACGAAGGATTCGTGCGGCTGGAGGCCTTCGTCGAAAAAATTATCGCACACCGCCGCGCCAATCCGCGCAACGATGGCTTCGAGGACTTGCTCACCATGCTGATTGACGCTGGCGACAGCGGCAATGTCGCGCACCGCCAGCTGGTCGACCTGATCATGTTTTTCTTCATCGCGGGCTATGACACGTCGAAAAACGTGTTGACGTTCACCATGAAGATCCTGCTGGACCATCCTGAAATTTACGAACGCTGCGCCGAAGATCACGATTATTGCCGCAAGGTGATCGAAGAAACGCTGCGCTTCTACAACCCTGGCACCACCTTCCGCTTCATCGATCAGGATCTGGTCTATCGCGATGTCTTGGTGCCCAAGGATACCATGGTGTTCTTCCCCTTGAGCATATCGGGCCGCGATGCCGTTGCCTTTCCCGATGGCCAGAATTTCGATCCTGAGCGGACGGTCGATCCGAAGAAGCGCCACGTCGCATTCGGGCTCGGCAAGCACATGTGCCTTGGGCAATATATTGCCCGCGCGCAGCTACAGGAGGCGCTGCACCAGGTCGCCCGGCGCTTCCGCGAACCGAAGCTGGCGGGCAACTATAGCTGGCGACCGTTCTATGGCACCTGGGGAGTGGACGGACTGCCGATCGAATTCACGCCGGGGTGAGGGCGACGCTGCCCGTCCTCGCCCCGGCGGGGAGAGGATACGCAGGCTTGTGAGCGGAGCGAACTAGCCGCAGTCGGAGAGGGGGGTCTGCTCTCAAGAGCGAAGAAGCCCCTCTCCCAGCTTCGCTAGCCCCAAGCGGGGCAAACTGCGCTACCTCTCCCCGGCGGGGAGAGGGGGGGGGCATCAGTCCGAGCCTCCTAAATCCACAGCTCCTCATTCCGCTCTTCACCAATGGTGTCGATGTATTCCTCAATCTCGGGCCGGGCGAGCGCCGCTGCGTAGATCTTGCCCATCTTGACCGGCGAAGGCGCGTCCCAGCTTTCGGACTTCCACAATTGCGCGCGCAGCATTGCCCGGGGGCAGTGGAAAAAGGCTCGGGTCACGGCGACGCGGATCGCGAGGATCGCCGGTTTGCCGTGGCTGGTGAGTTGCTCGCAGAGGTTCACATCGTCGAACAGTTCGGCCTGGCCGACCACGCGCAGCACGTCGCCGGTGGCGGGGCGGAAGAACAGCAGGCCGATGCGGCCATTGGTCAGAATATTGCGCAGCCCCATCTTGAGCTGATTGCCGTTGCGTTCGGGCACCAGCAGCGTCCGGTTGTCCAGGACATGCACAAAGCCGGGATCATCGCCCTTCGGGCTGAGGTCGATGCCGGTTTCGTTCTCGGTCGCCATTACCAGGAACGGACTTCGCGCGATGAAGGCCAGTGCCTGGTCATCGAGATGATCGAGAACTTTGGCGGCGGCAATCGCACTTGGATCCGGGATCAGCTCGGCGAGCCGCGCGATGCTCTCGATTCTGGCCATCATTCGTTCCCCGTAATTGCCGATAGACGACGATGTCTCGCTTAATCGCGACCTGCAAGGATGCCGCGGAATTGATCGCCCCTGCGCCGGCACGGTGCCCGCCGACGCATTGCCTGGTTTTCCGGTTCTGCGGTCAGACCGGCTGGCAGATGATCAGCGGAATGTCGCGGTCCGTCCTGGTCTGATATTCGGCAAAATCCGGGTAACTAGCGACGCACAACGGCCAGAGTTCGGCCTTCTCGGCGGTACTGGCCTGCCGCGCGCGCATCTTGCGCGAACGGCTGCCAACCTGAATCTCGATGTCCGGATTGGCCATCAGGTTGTGATACCAGACAGGATGGCTTGGCGCGCCGCCCATCGAGGCGACGACAAGCACGTCCTCGCCATGCGGCGTATACATCAGCGGAATAACAAGTGTGCGCCCCGACTTGCGGCCTCGCATTGTCACCAGACAGATCGGCGATCCCTTCAGTGTTCCCATGAACCTACCGCCGCTAAGCTGGTAGAAGAACACGTTGATCGCGACCATGGCCTTGAACAACCACTTGGGCGGATCTGGTGCGGCCTTGGCCATGTCGCCGGTCTTGCTCACGATGCACCCGGGCGCAGCGTCAGCACCGACCCTTCCGCGTCTGCCGAAATGTAGAGCGTCCCGTCCGCGCCGACGGCGAGGCCCGCGAAAGACGTCATCGGCCCGCACATGTCGCCCACGCCGCCGAGTGGCTTCATTACGATCCCCGGAGGCGCGCCGACCGGGAGCAAGCTGGCAATCGTCTGCCGCGCACTGCCAGACAGGTCGCTTGCGATGACTTCCTTGGCCGTCACATCGAGCACGTAGATTTTGCCGCCGGCAATCGCGAT
>JANLSP010000362.1:0-4429 GCA_031362485.1 Novosphingobium sp. | reverse complement strand
TCTGGCAGTGCACTGCCGCGAATTTGTTTCAGCCTATCACGCCCACTGGCAGAAACATTCGCGGTTGCTGCACTTGCGTAACTCAATGGCCGATTCGCACGATGAGCGCATAATGGGGCAGCGCATCAAGACTGCGCAGGTCATGATATTGCTTTTGGTCGCCCAGATGGATGGCGAAGGCTTGCCCACTCGCTCGCCGCGCTATGCGATGGCTTCGATGCTGATGACCGGGCTGGAACGCGCAGCGACTGTGTGGACCGACACCATGCTCCACCGCATGTTCGATACTCCCGCGTTTGCCGATCTCGAGCGCTTTTACGGCCCGGCTTCGCGCCTGCTTGAGCTTGGCATCCGCGACGGACGCGCGATGGTTGAAGCGGGGGACTAAGCTCTCAGTTCCGCGTCCTCGGCAAGCCCAGACCGCGTTCGGCGACCATAGAGCGGTGAACTTCGCTGGTGCCGCCATAAATCGTCGTGCCATGGGCATGGCGATAGGCTAGATTGAGGTGTCCGGCCGGCCCCTTGCGCTTCGATAGGGAATGGGGCGCCGTAAGATCGAGCAAGTCGTGCGCGTCAGACTGGAACTTTTCGGATGAGAAGACCTTGGCCATCGGGCCGTAGGCGCGATTTTCCTTGCCTTCGACCTGAACCCAGTTTGCGCGGAAGGCGATCAGCTCGGAGACCAAAACGTTGGCCATTGTGCGGGCGAGGCGGCGCTGGGCCTGTTCTGTCTCGATGAGCGGTTTGCCGTTCTTGTTGATCTGGCCGCACAACTTTACTGCATCGTCCAGCATGGCGCGCTGCACTTTGGCAAAGCCGCCGCCGTGTTCGAGCTCGAGGCTGGCCGACATCGTTCGCACGCCCTGATCGACTTCACCCAGCCGGTAGGAGTCCGGAATCCTTACCCCGTCGTAAAAAGTGATGTTGGTACGCTCGTCCTGAAAGGTATGGACCGGCTGGATCGTCACGCCTTCGGCTTTCAGCGGCACGATGAACATGGTCAGACCCTTGTGCTTGGCCACTTCGCTGTTAGTGCGGGTCAGCATCAGCACATAGTCGGAGATATTGGCACCGCTGGTGAACATCTTGGTGCCATCAATCCGCCAGCCATTGCCGTCAGGCGTGGCCTTGCACTGCGCATTGAACACATCGCTGCCCGCGCCGGGCTCGGAATAACCCAGGCTGCAGATCGCATCGCCTGCCATGATCTTGCCCAGCACGTCGCGCTTCAGCTCGTCCGAGCCAAAGCGGTGGATGATCAGCGCGACCATACTGGAGACGCCGCCAACCGGGTTGGTCCAGTTTTCGTCTTCGAGCACCTCGCGCGCGGCGGTAATCGCATAGGCATTGAGCCCGCGCCCGCCGACATCCTTGGGCATGCCGAGATAGGCCAGATTGGCCGCGATCAGCTTCTTGTGGACCTCCGGATTGAAGCCCTCGAATGAATAGTGGAACTTCGCTTTCTGTTCGTCGGTGACCTGCGTTGCGAAGAAATCGCGCAGCTCCTGGCTCACCGCGCGGGCTTCATCGCCGAGATCGAAATTGATCGGTACTTCGCCGACTTCGGGCAGTGAGGCGGTTTCGCCCGCATATAGCCGGCGGCCGGCTTCGCTGAGCCAGTCCTGCGGATCGCCCAGCGCCAGCGGCCAAGCCTTGGAACGCAGCGCATAGAGGTGAATGTCATATTCGGTAGTCAGTCCGTAGCCGCCAAAGGTGTGGAGCGACTGGGTGCAGGTGCGGGCGGCCGTATCGGCATTCCACCAGGCAGCGAGGCTGACCGTTGCGGCCGCTTCGCTTTCGCCGTCGGCGATGCTCCGGATTGCCTTCCAGGTCAGGAACTTGCCGCCATCGATGTCGCAGATCAGATCTGCCATCGGATGCGAGATCGCCTGGAACGTGCCGATGAACACGCCGAATGCCATACGCTCGCTGGCATAGGCCGCCGCGAGCCGCAGGGCTTCGCGGGCGATGCCGGAAAGTCCGGCGGCGATCAGGACTTTCCACTCCTCAATCGCCGCGGCAAACGCGGCTGCGGCTTCGGGCCCGCTCGCCAGCGTGACTTTTGTCAGCGCGGCAAAATCGATCTCGGCGATTGGCGTGGAGGCGAGGTTTTCTTCAGCGATCCTCGCGCTTTGGGGAACGGTGACCAGGACAACATCAGCGCCGTTGCGTGCGACGACTGCCTCGGCGATCAGACCGCCAGCTACCCATTGCACCGGCTTCACAGCGATATCATGCAGTACTGGGACGACTACTGTATCGCCGGCGATCACGCGCTCCAGCAAGGCAACATCAGCGCCCAACTGTCCCATCAGCCGCGCCGCCACCAGCGCCTCTGCAAGCGGCCCGGAAGCCAGCGTGCGCCCCGCCTCTTCCATCAGCAGCGCCGCTTCAAACAGCCCCATGCCCATGCCGCCTGCCGCTTCGGGCACGCGCATGGCGAAAGCGCCGAGTTCCGCGAGTCCGCGCCACATGGCGGCGTCGAAGCCAGTCCCGCCATTTTCCGGCGCCATCGCGGCGCGCACCCGGCTCATCGAGCTCTGTTGGTCAAGGAACCGCGCAAACGTATCGCGGACCATTTCCTGTTCTTCGGTGAGATCGAAATTCATCGCGGGATTCCTGTTGCAGACCGTGCGTTCATACGAAAGCGGCAAGCTTTCGGAACATCTGCCACACCATAGATTCAATCTACGCCGCAACCGGAATCTGCACCTATCGCCGGGGCGTTTGGCCAAAAAGAAACGGCGCCCCCGCAAGGGAGCGCCGTTTCGGTGTCCGGGTAGCGATACTAGCTGCCGAACTTGTACTTCAGCCTCAGGCCATACATCCGCGGCTCGCCGATGATGCTGGAAATGAAGCCGGCAGACGACTGCACGTTGGCGTGGAGATAGGTCTTCTGGTTGGTCAGGTTGGTGACGAAGAATGCCGCATCGATCGGCATGCCGCCCACGTTTTCCCAATTGATGTTGGCGTTGATCACCTTCGAGCCCGGCAGAATGCCGTATTCGGAGGCATAGGTGAGCGGTTTGGCTGCATTACACGCCAGCGTATTGGGAGAATTGACCGTCAGCCCGGCAAGGCAGGTTGTGCCGCCGGCGCCTATCAGAGTCTTGTCGAACACCGCTGGATCGGAAACGGTGCGATACTTCGACGAATAGACGAAAGTGCCGCCGATGGTGATCTTCCCGATCGAGGCATCCGTGGGCAGCGTGTAGCTGGCTGACAGCACCAGCTTGTGTGGCTGCGCATTAGGGATCGGCGCGCCCACCGGCAGCGGACGAAGATCAGCCGGCGGCGTGGTGAAGATCGGGTTCTTCGACAGAACAAAAGCAGCAACGTCGGTGATCGCCTGCAGCTTGGTGTTCAAGTAGGCGTAGCTCGCTTCAAGCCGGAAGCCCTCGAAAGGACTGATGCCGGTTTCGATTTCAAAGCCTTGCATCCGGCTCTTGCCCGCGTTGAGGATCGCCGTGGTTTGCGGGCACAGAGTCGAGGGGTTGCACTGGATGCCGATCTGCAGCTGCTGGTCACGGAAGCTGTTGTGATAGACCGAAGCGTTGAAATAGCCCGGAATCGAGCCGCGCCAGCTGGCTTTGGCACCAATTTCAAACGTATCGACCTTTTCCTTGTCGTAGACCTGGGCTTGATCGAGACCAAACGGTGTTACACCACCCTGGCGATAGCCGCGCGAGTATTTGGCATAGAGCAGGATGTCGTCGCTGGGCTTGTAATCCAGGCCAAGCAGCCAGGTTGGCGCGGAGCTTTTCTTGGTGATGGTCTGAAGGCAGCGATTGGCCGCTTCAGCGGCGGGGAAAAACTGATTGTTTGCCGTGCCGACGCGGCCGAATGCAACGTCGTTGGAGCAGAAACCGCTGCCGCCTGCGAACCTGACATCAGGGTTGAGGACGCCCGGGATCGTATGGGGGACACCGTTAAAGGCGCTCCCGGTGGTCACGCTATTAATATAGCGCAACTGGATGACATTGAACGTGCTCTGCATCTCATCCCAAGTATACCGGAAGCCTGCGGTCACCTTCAACTTGTCGTTTATGTCGAAGATGCCCTGGAAATACGCGGCCTTGTCGAGAAACTGGGTTCTCGTCGACGAATAGCCAATCCGCCCGAGCGAGTTGCCGTTCTGGCCGAGCAGGCATTGCGTAGTCGGATCGACGACAATCGCGCCAGCGGCGAGGGTACCGGTGTAGTCGCCGCAAGGCGTCTGCGTTCCGGCCGCTGTGCCCGAGGCACGCAGCGGCTTGCTGGTTTCGACATAGACGCCGCCCTGCCAGTTGAACCGGTCGCCGGTGCCCTGCAGGCGGGTTTCATAGACGAACGACCACTGCGAATTGGTGCCGCCGTTGCCGCCCGGCAATGCGCGGGTCTGCGCAAGGTTCTGGCGGATCTGCAGCTGGTTGCCCGCCTGGCCCAGCGT
>JANLSP010000357.1:0-1665 GCA_031362485.1 Novosphingobium sp. | reverse complement strand
ATCCCGCTTGGCAGATCTGCGGAAACCAGGCGAAAGCGCGGCGCGTCCTTGTTAGTGATAAACCACAAGGTCAATCCCATACCTTCGACCAGCTTCCAGTCGTGCTCGAAGCCGGTGATCAACGCGCGGGTCTTCCAGCCGTCTCGCGCTCGCCGGGCAAGATCGATGACATGGATCTCATAGCGCGAATCAGTGCCCACTGAGCTCGTGACTACGGCATGGCGCCCGTCCGAAGTTACTTCGGCGACGTGATTGTATTCACGGTGCTGCGGCGTGGCATAGACCTGCACATCAGCGGATTGCGGCGTGCCGATGCGGTGGAACCAGATGCTCTGGTTATAGTTGAGTGCCTGAAAATCCCGGCCTCTTTCGGGCTCGGGAAAGCGTGAATAGAGGAACCCTTCCTCGCCGACCCAGGTCAGCTCAGTAAATTTGGCCCAGCGAATCTCGTCGGCCATCCCTTTCCCGCTGGCGATGTCCAGTACGCGCAGAATGCGCCAGTCAGTGCCGCCGTCTTGCACGCTGTAGAGCAGGTATTTGCCCTTGTCGGACGGCTTCCACGCATCGAGCGCGGTGGCGGCATCCTTCGCCCAGGCATTGGGATCGAGCAGCAGCCGTGACTTGCCCCGCAGCCCCTGGCGGACAAACAGTTGCGACTGGTTCTGCAAGCCGGTGTTGCGCGTGTAAAAATAGCGCCCGCCCGCCTTCACCGGAATGCCGAAGCGCTCATAGCTGAGCAACGCCCGCAACTTGTCGGCAAACCAGGCGCGCTGGGGCAGCGTGTCCAGATAGGTGCGCGTCACCAAATTCTGCCGCGCGACCCAATCGGCAACCTGCGGATCCGAACGGACATCGTTCTCCAGCCAGCGATAGGGATCAGCAATCGCCTCGCCGAATTGCGTTTCGACGACACCTTCGCGGCGGGTTTCGGGATAGGCGATTGCGGTCATGGGCTGGGCCTGCAGGGGAGCGCCAAAGGCAATGGCGGCGACGAATGCCAGGAAGGAGCGCAGCATTCAGGAGTTCCCGCAAAAAAACAAATGGCGGCGCCGAACCTATCATTCGCCGCCGCCATTGCAATTAGCCCGAAAGAACGGGAAAATCCTATTCGTCGTCGGTCATCACCGGGCCGCTGTCCTGACCCTTTGCCGACATGTCGCGGTCAACCAATTCGATCACCGCAATCGGTGCCGCGTCTGAGGCGCGAATGCCGGCCTTGATGATCCGGGTGTAGCCGCCAGCACGGCCCGAATAGCGCGGGGCCAGCACATCAAACAGTTTCACCAGCTGTGCATCATCAAGCAAGCGCGCATGGGCGAGACGGCGGTTTGACAAGCCGCCATGCTTGCCGAGCGTGATCAGCTTTTCCACATAGGGGGCCAGCTCGCGCGCCTTTGGCGTGGTGGTGGTGATCTGCTCATGCTTGATCAGCGCAGCCGCCATATTGCGCAGCAACGCCGCCCGGTGTGCGCTGGTGCGCTGAAGCTTGCGATGGCCTACTTTATGACGCATTTTTCTTGCTCCGTTCGTACGGGGCCCGTATCAGGTAGCCCGGTCCAGGCGGCGCTTGGGGCGGCCACCGAATGCCCTGATCAGCCCAGCAGTTCCTGCTCAAGCTTCTTGGCCATTTCTTCGATATTCTCGGGCGGCCAGCCAGGGATATCC
>JANLSP010000355.1:0-3439 GCA_031362485.1 Novosphingobium sp. | reverse complement strand
CTGTTGGCAGCAATCGAGGCCAAGCGCGCGCCTGATGCCGCCCGCCTGCTGTTTGGCCTCGGCATACGCCATGTCGGCGCTGTGACTGCGCGCGATTTGCTCAAGCGGTTCGCGAGCTTGCAGAAGTTGCGCGATGTCGTGACGAGCGAGGAAGCGCGCGCCGAATTGCTCGCCATCGACGGCATCGGCCCCGCCGTAGCCGAAGCACTGGGCGATTTCTTCCACGAGCCGCACAATGTCGCGGTCTGGGAGGACCTGCTCGGCGAAGTCTCGCCGCCGCCCTATGTTGTCGAGTCCCGCGACAGCCCGGTCTCCGGAAAAACCGTCGTTTTCACCGGCAAGCTGGAAACCATGAGCCGTGACGAGGCCAAAGCGCAGGCCGATGCGCTGGGTGCGCGCTCGGCGGGTTCGGTCTCGGCCAAGACCGATCTGGTGGTGGCGGGGCCCGGTGCGGGCTCGAAGCTGAAGCAGGCGGAAAAACTGGGCATCGAAGTCATCGATGAGGCGGCCTGGGCCGAGATCGTAAAGGCAGCGGGGTGATGGCATGTTTGAAGATCTGATCCCTGCCGCACGGGTCATAGCTGAGGCGTTGATTGCCCGGGGCGAGACGGTTGCGGTGGCCGATGGTGCAACCGGTGGGCTGATTTCCGCCGCGCTGCTCGCGGTGCCCGGCGCAAGCAAATTCTATCGCGGCGGCGGCGTGGTTTATACCTTCCGTGCGCGCAATGTGCTCTTCGCGCTGCCGCGCGAGGCTTACGAAGGCATGGTCTCGGCCAGCGAGCCCTACGCCCTGCTTCAGGCCCGTGCCATCCGCGACAATTTCCGCAGCGACTGGGGTCTGGCTGAAACCGGCGCATCGGGCGGGGGCAGCGCCCATCCGCTCGGCATATCATCGGGCAAAAGCTGCGCGGCCGTGCTGGGCCCGGGATTGGAGCGGGCGCGGATCACCGAGACGGCGAGCGACGACCGGGTGGAAAACATGGCGACGTTCACCAAGGCGGCACTTGAGCTGTTGGCAGGCGCGCTGCTCGACTAATCGCCGATCCCGGCGGACCAGTCCGCAGCGCGGCTTTCCTGGCAGAGGCGCTCATACCGCGCGCGGTTCTGTGTGATCCACAGGAAACCTTCCATGTCTTCCTGCTCGATTTCACGCTCGAAGCGCAGCCCGCATTCCTGCCCGCTTGACCAGACGACCGTGCACCACAGCTTCAATTCGTGGAAGGTAAAGATTGCCGTGCTGCCCTTTGACAGTGGCTTGTTCATCTTCACGCGCGCGCCGCTCGAGGCGACGTTCACCAGCAGGCAGCTGCGTGTCTCGTGGGTCAGCACGAGCGCAGCGGTCACCTCCAGCCGCAGGCGATTGCAGTTTCTGCCGCCTTGCCGGGCGGTGGAGGCTGGATTAGGTTGCATCGCGTAGATTAGACCATGCTTGGGTTAACTTTTGCTTGTCCGGGACGAAGCAAGAGCGGCGGAATGAGGGGGGCTTCGTTTTGATCAGCACATTTTTCGAGCGGCTGGAACGCGATCTTGCCGCGCCCATCGAAGTGCGCGGGTTTGGTTCGGGCTGGTTTTCGGGTTTTTTCGGCCTGCTTTTCGCCATCTGCGGCTTTGGGCTGGTGGTGGCGCTTCGCTATCCAGAATGGTTTGCCACTCCTGAATTGCAGGTGGTGAAGCAGTGGACGGGCTTTCGCGCCCTGGTCCACGGCTTCCTGCTCGCGGCTTATGCGCTCTCGCTGCTCAGCCTGATGTTGCGGCCAAGGAAGGCGCTGGGGGCAACCGCGCTCGCAATCGCGATAGCCGCCGCGCTGATGGGCGGTGCGAATGTCCAGCCGGCGGAAACGGCAAGCTGGGGCATTTTCTTCGGGCTTGATTTCTTCGTCGTCAACCTCTTGGCGACCGGCTTCATGTTCGCGCCGATCGAGCGCTTCTGGCCGCACCGGGATGAGCAGCGTCTATTCCGCATCGAATGGCGCGAGGACCTGTTCTACTATCTCGTCAGCACGATGATGGTGCAGGGCTTCGCGTTCCTCGCGCTCGCCCCGCAGGCCATCGTCAATGCCAATACCAGCAACTGGGACGCATTCCGCCACTGGGTTGCTGCGCTGCCTTGGGCAGTGCAATTCATCGCCGCCATCGTGCTCTCGGACCTGTTCCAATACTGGTATCATCGCCTGTTCCACAAAGTGCCGTTCCTCTGGGGGTTCCACGCGGTGCACCATTCGGTCAAGGCGATGGACTGGCTGGCGGGCGCGCGGATGCATTTCGTCGAGGTCGTGCTGCTGCGCGCGGTGACCTCGCTGCCGCTGTTCACGCTCGGCTTCGCGCCGAGTGTGCTGCAGGCCTACATCGGCTTTGTTTACGTCTATTCCTCGCTGCTCCATGCCAATCTGGCGGGCGATTTCGACCGGCTGGGGCACTGGTTCGCGACGCCAAGGTTCCACCACTGGCACCACGGGCTGGAGGCGGAGGCGGTTGACGTGAATTTTGCCATTCACCTGCCGCTGCTCGACAAGCTGTTCGGCACGTTCTTTCTGCCGCCGGGCCGCTGGCCTGAAAACTACGGTGTGCCCGAGGCGGTGCCGGCCGGTTATTGGGCGCAAGCGAAATATCCGTTTGTGCGGCGGGGTGGCTAGGGCGGCTCGCGCGAAATCCTCTCCCGGAGGGGAGAGGATACGAAGGCTTGGCAGCTTGTCTGCCTAGCCGCAGTTGGAGAGGGGGTTCCGCCCACGATAGCGCCGAACCCCCTCTCCAAGCTTCGCTAGCTCCATTTCGGGGCAAGCTATGCTATCCCCTGCCCACCGGGGCGAGGAATGAAAGCAAACCATAATGAGCGTCGCATTCCGCCGTGAGGGCGATGAAGAGCATCTTGAACCCAAGTTCGAAATACCGATCCCGCTCGGCCCCAATCTGGTCACGCCGCGCGGGCTCGCGCTGATCCGCAGCCGCGTTGCGGAAATCGAGGCGCGGCTGGGCGGGCTCGTCGATGAGGCGGAGATCAAGTCCGCCAAGCGCGACTTGCGCTACTGGCAGACCCGCGAAGTCACCGCCGAGCTGGCGCCTGAGCCAAGCGGGAAGACTGTGGAATTCGGCACGACAGTCAGCTTCCACCTGAATGGCAAAAGTCGCAGCCTCAGCATCGTCGGCGATGACGAGGCCGATCCGGCCAAAGGGCTGGTCAGCTTCTCCGCGCCGCTCGCCCGCGCGCTGATGGGGGCTGAGGCGGGCGATGTGCTGGAATTTGGCGGCGAGGATGATGCGATTGAAGTGCTGGAGATTGGGGTGATCGAGGGTTGATTTGCGGGGTGGTAAGCTAGGCTTCACGAAGCTCATCCGCCAGGATTGCCCAGCGTTCGTGGTCGCGCCATTCGCCTCCTATTTTCAGGTATTTCGGAGAAAAGCCTTCCTTGCGAAAGCCCAGTCTGCGGACCAGTTCAATCGA
>JANLSP010000334.1:0-3465 GCA_031362485.1 Novosphingobium sp. | reverse complement strand
CCCCTCGCGCATTTCCAGCGCCATTGAGCGGGAGACGACATCGCGCGATGCCAGATCCTTGGCCGAGGGGGCATAGCGTTCCATGAACCGCTCGCCCTCAGAATTGGTCAGATACCCGCCTTCTCCGCGTGCGCCCTCTGTAATCAGCACGCCCGCGCCGTAAATCCCGGTCGGGTGGAACTGGACGAACTCCATATCCTGCAACGGCAGCCCTGCGCGCAGCACCATGCCGCCGCCATCGCCGGTGCAGGTGTGGGCGCTGGTGGCGGTGTAATAGGCGCGGCCATAGCCGCCGGTTGCCAGGACAACGGCCTTCGCGCGGAAGCGGTGGATCGTGCCATCATCCATGCACAGCGCGATCACGCCGACGCATTTGCCGCCATCCATGATCAGATCGATGGCGAAGTATTCGATGAAGAAGTCCGCCGCATACTTCAGACTCTGTTGATAGAGCGCGTGGAGCATGGCGTGGCCGGTGCGGTCGGCAGCGGCGCAGGTGCGCTGCACTGGAGGCCCTTCGCCCATGTTCTGCATGTGGCCGCCGAACGGTCGCTGGTAGATCGTGCCATCGGCGTTGCGCGAAAACGGAACGCCCGCGTGTTCGAGCTCGTAAACCGCCGCCGGGGCTTCGCGGACCATGTATTCGATGGCGTCCTGGTCGCCCAGCCAGTCCGACCCCTTGACGGTGTCGTACATGTGCCAGGTCCAGTGGTCGGGCGTATTGTTCTGCAGGCTCGCCGCAATGCCGCCTTGCGCTGCGACGGTGTGGCTGCGGGTGGGGAACACCTTGGTGATGCAGGCGGTCTTGAGGCCGGCCTCGGCGCTGCCCATCGTGGCGCGCAGGCCCGAGCCGCCGGCGCCGACAACGACAGTGTCATAGGTATGGTCGATGATCTTGTAGGCAGGGGCGGACATCAGGCAGCGCCTCCCAGCGCGAGGCGGATAACGCAGACGAGGCCGAAAGCTGCGCCGCCGAAAGTGGCGAAATTGAGCAGCGCAAAGACCGCGAACTTGTTGGCGGGGGTGTGGACATAATCCTCGAGCATGACCTGCATACCCAGCCGCGCATGCCAGAACGTCGAGACCACCAGCAGTGCCATCGCGGTGGCAGGCACCGGCCGCGCCAGCCATTCACGCACCGCGCCATAGCCCAGGTCTGGCAGCATCAGCAGCGAGGCAATGAACCAGAACACCAGCAGCAGGTTGCCTACCGCGGTGAAGCGCTGCACCAGCCAGTGATGCGAGCCATGATGCGCCGAGCCAAGCCCGCGCACTTTGCCGATTGAGGATCCGTTGCCCATTTTCGCCTATCCCTAAAGCAGCAGCAGCGCCGCCCAGAAGGCAGCGGTGAGAACAATTCCGAGCACCGGCGTCAACACCGACCAAAGGGCATTGGCGCCAAGCTCATACCCCGCGCCCATATCCATCACGAAGTGGCGGATGCCCGAGGCCATGTGGTTGAAAAACGCCCAGCTGATACCAACCAGCACCACCAGGCCATACCAGGCGGAGGCATGCTTGCTGAACGCGGCATAACTCGCCTCGCCCCCGGCCAGCGCGCCCAGCCACCACAGCAGCACGCCGAGACCCGCAACCGCCAAACCATTGCCGGTGACGCGGTGGAGGATCGAGACGAACATCGCCGGTCCCCAGCGCCAGTGCAGGCGGAAGCCATCGGCCAGGTGCGGCGAAATCGGGCGTTTTCTGGCTTCGGCCATGAGCGATGGATTCCCTGTAAGCGTTGGGTCAGCTAGAGCTCAACCCCTTAGCCAAATCGGGCGGGGGTGCAAGATGGCTGGGCAGATTGGTTTCGAGCGGAGGCGCGGAGCACGCGGAGAAGTTGCCCCGGCGGCGAAGCCGCTTGAAATACACGCAGCTGCGCCATGCAAAATCAGAACAACGTCTGCGGCGCGCAATACAACTCTCCGCGCACTCCGCGCCTCCGCGCAAACCAAAATTCCCCAATCCCGCGAATTCACGCTAAGGCCACGCGCATGGCACAAAGCTGGAAAATCACCGCCCTTGCCCCGCGCGCGCTGATCGAGGCCGCGCTGCTGGCCCACGAAGATGCCTGGGACTGGGACCCCGAGACCATCATCTCGGGCAGCGAGATCGCCGAGGACCGTCCGGACGACTGGCAACTGGAAGCCTGGCTGCCGCGCAAGCCCAGCCGCGCCGACAAAACCGCGCTCGCCGCGCTGTTTGCGGATGGCGCGCCCAAATTCACCACCGAGAGGCTGCCCGAGACCGACTGGATAACCCAAAGCCAGCAGGGCGCCCTGCCGATCCGCGCCGGGCGCTTCCATGTCCACACACCCGAATTTCCCCCACTGGGTGATCCCGCGCAGCGTGATCTGGTCATTCCCGCCAGCCGCGCCTTCGGCACCGGGCAACACGCGACCACCGCCGGTTGCCTCGCCATGCTCAGCGTAATGAAGGCACGCGGCGGCATGGTGCGCAATCTGGCCGACATCGGCACGGGCACCGGCCTGCTCGCGTTCGCCGCACTCCACCTGTGGCCGCGGGCGCTTGCCACCGCGAGCGATATCGACGCGGTTTGCGCGGACGTGGTGGCAGACAATGCCGCGCTCAACGGAGTGGCGCTGGGCGCGCGGCAAGGCGAGCTGGCGATGGTCGTCGCCCCCGGGATGGATCACCCGCTGCTGGAAGTGCGCGGGCCCTATGACCTGATCATTGCCAACATCCTCGCCGGTCCGCTTATCGACCTCGCCCCGGATTTCGCCAAGGCTCTGGTGCCGGGGGGCAGCCTGCTGCTGGCCGGGCTGCTGGAGAAGCAGGAAGCGGCGGTGCGCAAGGCCTGCCGCAAGGTGGGTCTGCGGCTGGCGCGGCGGTTGGTGAATGGGGATTGGTCGGTGCTTTGGCTGCGCAAGCGATGGGTGGGCCGAAGATAGCGCCGCCAGTTTCCTGCTTCGTGGCACTCGGCATTCCCCAAGGCTGTGGTATCAAGGTGCAATGCGAGTGAGACTGCAGAAAGTCGTGGCGGAGGACGGGCCTGACCTCATCAAGTCCAACCTGGATAGCCGGGATCTGCACAAGCCGTGGGCGAGCCCCTTTATTGATGAGCAGGGCTTTCGGCGGTGGTTGGAAGTTGCCGGGGCTGAAACCCACGCTGGCCTGGTGGCGCGCCTGGTTGAAACCGGTGAAATCGTCGGCGTAGTGAACATCAGCCAGATATTCATGGGAGCGTTCGAGAGCGCGTACCTCGGCTATTATGGCTCAATTCGTTGCGCGGGCAGAGGCTTGATGACCGAAGCCGTGCAAAAAGCTGCGCACTTTGCATTTTCACAGCTTGGCCTTCACCGGCTTGAAGCCAACATCCATCCGGAAAATCTCAGATCGATTGAACTGGTCCGCAGACTGGGCTTTCGCAAGGAAGGCTTTTCTCCGAAATACCTGAAAATAGGAGGCGAATGGCGCGACCACGAACGCTGGGCAATCCTGGCG
>JANLSP010000333.1:0-2006 GCA_031362485.1 Novosphingobium sp. | reverse complement strand
GTCGTCTCAGTCTATGCATTGGGTACGCTGGTCGGGCGCATCGTCTGCGGGATCACGCTCGATCTGTTCAGCACTCGCGCGGTCACGGTGATCTCGATGGGCCTGCCGGCGCTCGGCTTCCTGTTGCTGGCCTCCGACATGAATTCGCTCCCGGTGATTTCCTTCGCCATGTTCCTGGTCGGGCTGTCGGTCGGGGCCGAAAGCGATCTGATCTGCTATCTGGTGTCGCGCTATTTCAAGCTGCGGATCTATGGCACCACGCTGGGGCTGGTCCACACCACCACGTTCCTGTCCTCGGCTACCGGCGGCCTCGCGATCGGGCTGACGTTGATGATGTCGGACAGCTATGTGCCGTTTCTGTATATTGCCGCTGGTTCGATCATTGTGGGCAGCGCCTTGTTCTGGCTGTTGCCCAAGGGCCGCGAGGCGGAGAAAATTGGCTGATTGAAGGAGGCGCCCGCCATGGCTTACAAGATACTGCTGTTCATGAAGCGCAAGCCTGGCATGAGCGTCGCGGCATTCCGCGATTATTACGAGAACAACCACGTACCGCTCGCCATGGCCAACAGCGGCGGGCAGGGTGGCGGTATCGTGCGCTACATGCGCCGCTATCTCAATCCGATGCCGCATGCCGAAAGCGGCACCAATGAGGAATTGCCCTATGATGTCGTCAGCGAACTGTGGTTCGACGACGAGGCAGTATTCAACGGAACAGTCGAATACCTCTCGACCACGGTGATGAACGACGCGGTGGTGAAAGACGAGATGAACCTGTTCGATCGCCCGAGCATGCGCATGGCGACAGTGACCGAATTCGAGACGCCGATGGATGTGTGACGCGACTCGCCATCCTTGAACCCGTCGGTATTCGTGGTAGCATAGCTGCGGGTATGAAGTCGGGGGACTTGTTATGGCTGGATCTTTCGCATCGGCGGGCGGACACGCAACGCGTGAACGGCGGTTCTACTCACGGATGGCCTGGTTTATCGTAGTGGTGGTGTTGCTCGGATTTGGGCCGAGTTTCTATTTTAAGTGGCTGGGCCTGTCCTATCCGCGGCCCAATCCCGAGCTGGTCCCGAGTGTGATGTTGCATGGGCTGGTGTTCACCGCCTGGCTGGCGACGTTTGTCACGCAGGTCTCGCTGGTTGCCACTGGCCGGCGTGATCTTCACCGCAATCTCGGTGTGCTCGGCATGGCGCTGGGCGTGGCCTTGGTGCCGGTGATGTATTTAACTGCGGTCTGGGCCGTCGCGCGAGGCAACCACCCGCCATTTACCGATGCCCTCACCTGGTCTGCCGTGCCACTCGTCGCGATTCCGGCATTCGTACTCATGCTCTGGCATGGCTGGCGCGAGAGCCGCAGCGATCTGCAAGCACACAAACGCCTGATGCTGGGGCTGATGATCATGCTGACCCAGCCCGCGACTGGCCGCCTGCCTTTGGCACCGCCCGACTTGCTCGGATTTGCTCTGCAAGGCGTGCTGAGCTGGCTCATATTTGTTCCGCTTTTCCTGTGGGACAGTCGCGCCCTGGGCCGCCTGCATTGGGCGACCAAGCTCGGTGCGGGCTTGTTTGCACTGGTGCTCGCGCTGCAGGTATTCTTCCTTGCCACACCGGGCCTGTGGTCGGCCTTTGCGGCACAGTTGCCGGGAGTTGGCAGCTGATCTAGCCTCCCCCGCAGCCGTTGCATTCCGCATCCTTGGCGATGCGGATCGTGCGGAGGGCCGGGGTGAGGCTGTCGAACAGCTGCAACTTGCCCCACTGCGGATCGCCCAGCGCGGCGTGACCGGCCAGCAATACCCGGATCGCCGACATCGCCGCGAAGCTGCCGACCACTCCGGCCATTGCTCCCAGCACGCCATCGGCGGCGCAAGTGTCGCAGTCCTCGGCATCGAAGGCATCGCCCACGAAGCAGCGATAGCAGGCGTGACCTGACAAATGCCCGGCGAAATTGGCGAATTGTCCCTGAAAACGCCCAAGCGCGGCGCTGGTAAGGGGAATGCCAGA
>JANLSP010000332.1:0-2357 GCA_031362485.1 Novosphingobium sp. | reverse complement strand
CGCTGACGGGGCTTTCCCCCGATGAACTGCGCGCCGGGCTCAGCGATCCGGCCCTGCTTGGCGCGGTACTCGAGTTTCTGTGCGCGCATGAGGCTGATCTGCTCGCCGCCGCCGAAGCGCTGGGCGTAACGCCAGCCGAACTTGCCGGCGCGCGCGAAAGGCTGGGCGCATGAGCCGGCCGCTGATCATTTCGGACTGTGACGAAGTCCTGCTTCACATGATTGCGCCGTTCCGCGATTGGCTGGGCGAGGCGCACGGCATCGATTTCAGCCTCAACGGCAATGAGTTTCACAAGGCGATGACCCGGCGCGATACTGGCGCGCTGGTCGAGCCGGAGCAGGTCTGGCCGCTGCTCAACCTGTTTTTCGATACAGAGATGGGCAGGCAGCAGCCAATCGCCGGCTCGGTTGCGGCGATGCTTGAGCTTGGCAGCCATGCCGATGTCGTGGTGCTGACCAACCTCAACGATCATCGCCAGGAATCGCGCCGCCGTCAGCTTGCCGATCACGGCCTTGATCTCAGGGTGTTCACCAACCAGGGCCCCAAGGGTCCGGCGCTACAGGCGATCCTCGATGAATACCGGCCGAGCCGCGCCATATTTATCGACGATCTGCCCCAGCATCATGGCTCGGTTGCCGATATTGCCCCGCATGTTTCGCGCCTGCACCTGTGCGGCGAACCTTTGATTGCCGGGCACATTGCCTGCGCGCACAAGGCCGGGCACGCCCACGCCCGGATCGACGACTGGACCGGGGCATTGCCCTGGCTGATGGACAGGATTTATGCCGACCGTGATGACTGACGCTGAAATCGAAGCGAAACTGGCCGAGCTGGGCCTGATCCTGCCCGAACCGGCGGCGCCGGTCGCGGCTTATGTGCCGGTCGTGGTGGCGGGTGGGCTGGCCCATGTTTCAGGGCAACTGCCCTTTATCGACAATGTGCTGGTCAAGGGCCGGCTCGGCGAAGATGTGACAACTGGCGAGGGCTATTACGCTGCGCGCGCCTGCGGGCTGATGATCCTGGCGCAGCTCAAGACCGCGCTGGGTTCGCTTTCAAGGGTCGAACGCGTGGTCAAGCTGGGGGCCTTTGTTTGCTCCACTGCCGATTTCACCGATCAGCCCAAGGTCGCCAATGGCGCTTCTGAGCTGATGGCGGCGGTATTTGGCGAGGCTGGCAAGCACACCCGCAGTGCCGTGGGCGTTCCTGTCCTGCCTCTGGGGGCTGCGGTCGAGGTCGATGCCATTGTCGCTGTTCGCCCCGCTTGACGCGCGCTTTGCGCCGGCGCCGGATCCCGTGCGGGTCGCCTGGATCGGTGGGCAGGCTTATGCCCATCGCGGCCTGCATGGCGCGCAGGCGCCCGAAAACTCGCCGACCGCATTCGCCAACGCGATAGCACGCGGCATGGGCATCGAATGCGATGTCCAACGGTCGTCCGATGGCCAGGCCATGGTGTTTCACGATTGGGAGCTCGACCGCCTGACCCCTCAGACCGGTCCGGTCATTGAGCGCAGCTCGGCAGAATTGGCGACGATCCGTCTTTCGGGCAGCGATGACTGCATCCCCAGCCTGCGCCAGTTGCTGGATCAGGTAGCCGGCAAAGTGCCGCTGCTGATCGAAGTGAAATCGCGCGTGGAGACGCGGGTGCCTGCGCTGTGCCTGGCGGTCCGCCGCGTGCTTGAAGGCTATCTTGGCCCCCATGCGGTGATGAGCTTCGATCCTCGTGTGCCGAAATGGTTCAAAGTTCATTCGCCGCTCACCGTCCGTGGCCTGGTTGTCACTGAAGAGAACGATCACACCATTTGGGGCCGGGCGCGTCGCAGGCTCTGGCTGTGGCAGTCCTGCCCGGATTTCCTTGCTTACGATGTTCGCGATCTTCCCAGCCGGTTTGCCGCCGCGCAGCGCCGCCGCGGTTTGCCGGTCGTCACCTGGACCGTGCGCAACCCCGAACTGCGCGAGCGGGCCGCGCTCCATGCCGATGCGCCCATCGCCGAGGGCGCGGGGGTGGTGTGAGCCAATCCGAAATTTCCGTCCGGCTGGGCATTTCCGTTGGCGCAGTGCCGCAAGGCGAATGGGATGCGCTGACCGATGGCGGCAACCCCTTTGTCAGTCATGCCTTCCTCAGCGCGCTGGAGGATTCGGGCAGCACTGGAGGACGAAGCGGCTGGCAGCCTGCTCCCTTGTTGCTGGATGGCCCGGACGGACAACTGGCAGCGGCCTTGCCCGCCTACATCAAGAGCCACAGCCAGGGCGAATATGTCTTCGACCAAAGCTGGGCCGACGCCTGGCATCGGGCCGGCGGGCACTATTATCCCAAGCTGCAGATTGCGGCTCCCTTCACGCCCGCCACCGGCCCGCGC
>JANLSP010000315.1:0-2370 GCA_031362485.1 Novosphingobium sp. | reverse complement strand
TCTGCTGGGCCGGCCAGATGATCAGCCAGACATTGAGAAACATGATGATCGCCAGCCACATGCCGAGACCGATCATGTTGATCCCGTCTGCGCCAGTGCCGCCAAAGGTCAGCGCCTGCGCGCCGTAGCCATTGTGGAAGGCGATGATCAGGCCCAGCACCACCGTCAGCAGCGCCGCATAACGGAAGAAGAAGAACACCTTGGGCGCTATATAGCCGGTCACGCCTTTCTTCAGTTCAGCCGGAACCGACGGCATCGTCGGCACCTGGACGAAGTTGAGATAATAGAGCAGGCCGATCCACAAAATGCCAAAGAACGAGTGGAGCCAGCGGAACACATCATCCGAAATGGCCCTGCCGCCTTCACCGGTCCAGCCGCTGAACTGCATAATCACGGCGATCGCCAGAAGCACACCGACGGCCAGCACCAGGTGCAGGTTTCCAAAAAACTTAGCCATTGCTTTCCCCTAATTCACTTGCGCCCTATATGGCGCGATTAGCGTGACCCGAGCCGCAACCTGAAGCGCGGCACTGCGACTATCGCCCCGCGCGCCGCGATTGTCACCCGCTTTTTGTCTCATCGCCCATACCGTGGCGCAGCAGCATCGGCATGTGGGCGAAAGTGAACAGAAACGACAGCGGCAGGAAGACATAGAGTTTGGCCTGCAACCAGCCGCCGAAGCTGAGAAAATGGCGGAAGCCCTCGTTCATCGCCGCGAGAGCCAAGAAGAACAGGCCCCAATTGCGCGACAGGATCGTCCAGCCTGCATCGTCCAATCCGTCAAACGCGGCTTCGAGCAGGTCCTTGAGCAGCGGCCGCCCGCGCGCGATGCCGATCAGCAACGCCAGGCCGAAAAACAGGTAGATCGCGGTCGGCTTGACCTGAATCCAGAAGGGATCGCGCAGCGCAATCGTCAGCGCCCCGAAAAAGACGATCAGGCCGGTCGAGAGCATCAGCATCGGCGATATCCGCCCCAGCTTCCATTTCGACACGGCCACCGCGATCAGGGCGGCGACCATGAACGTGCCGGTGCCCTTGATCACCGCCAGCACTTCGCCAATCGCATCCTCTTTGTCGGCGGGCGAAAAGTACTTGTAGACCAGGAAGAACACCAGCACCGGGCCATAATCGACCACCAGGTTGAGCCAGCCACTCTTGGGCTTTTTTTCCGTTTCAATCATCAGAACTTACCAACTCCGCTCGCCCTGAGCTTGTCGAAGGGCCGCACTTCTCTTTGCGCGGCAATGAAGTAAAAAACAGTCCTTCGACAAGCTCAGAACGAGCGGTGTGGGGGACGTGGTCATTGTCTAGGCCACCCCCGCAATCACGCGCGCCACCAGATCAGGGTCGAAGGGGCGCAGGTCGTCGAGCTTTTCGCCCACCCCGATGGCATGGATCGGCAAACCGTATTGTTCCGCGGCCGCGACCAGCACGCCGCCGCGCGCAGTGCCGTCCAGCTTGGTCATGACGAGCCCGGTGACCCCGGCGACTTCCTTGAAAATCTCGATCTGCTGCAAGGCGTTCTGTCCATTGGTGGCATCGAGCACCAGCACGACATCATGCGGCGCTTCAGGGTTGAGACGGCCGAGCACGCGGCGAATCTTGGCCAGCTCGTCCATCAGTTCGCGCTTGTTCTGCAGCCGGCCGGCGGTGTCGACGATCAGCGCGTCGGTGCCCTTTTCGGTCGCGGCCTTGACTGCGTCGAACACGATCGATGCCGGATCGCCGCCTTCCGCCCCGCGGATCAGCGGTGCGCCGATGCGGTCGGCCCAGACCGCCAGCTGCTCGATCGCGGCGGCGCGAAAGGTATCGCCGGCGGCCAGCATCACGGCATAGTCCTGTTCCTGAAACAAATGGGCCAGTTTGGCGATGGTTGTCGTCTTGCCCGATCCGTTGACGCCGATCACCAGGATCACCTGCGGGCGCGGGAAGGCGACGACATCGATGGGCTTGGCGACGGGCCTCAGGATTGCGGCAATCTCGCGCGCCACGGCTTCCTTGATCGATCGCTCGTCCGCGCCGCGCTCGAAGCGTTCCTCGGCCAGCTTTTCGCGGATGCGTAGCGCGGCCCGCGGGCCGAGATCGGAGAGAATCAGCGCGTCTTCGAGATCGTCGAGCTGGTCTTCGTCGAGCCGGGTTTTCGTGACAACCGAGGCGAGGTTTTCGGTGATCCCGGCAAGGTTTTCCGACAGGCGCTCCGAGGTCTTGCGGAAACCGCCGAACAGGCGCTGGGTCCAGCCTGTGCTGTCTTCCGCGTTGCTCACGCGAGAATTCCTTCGATGATCCGACTGGGGGTGAGCGTGATCAGGCTTCCCGGTGGGGTACCCTCTGGCAACTGCACTCGGGCAAAATCCGGCGCGTGGCCGGTGC
>JANLSP010000307.1:0-3869 GCA_031362485.1 Novosphingobium sp. | reverse complement strand
CCGCTGCCGCTGGCGGAATACAAGTTTGATGACAAGAAGGCCCGCGCCGCCCAGCTGCAGCAATGGCTTGGCGAGCAGGGCTATGATCTCGCCAAAGTCAAACCCAGCTTCGCCGCCGGGTTCATTGTATTCCTTGGTCTTTTTCTGGTCATGTTACTGTCGGCGGCGACTTACGGCCCGGTCGCCGCTTTGCTCACCGAGATGTTCCCAGCGCGCATCCGCTATAGCTCGATGTCGATCCCATATCACATCGGCACAGGCTATTTTGGCGGCTTCCTGCCATTCATATCAGGCGTGATCGTCGCGCTGACTGGCGATCCCTATTCGGGTCTGTGGTATACCTGGATCGTCACAGCCGTGGCGCTGGTGGTCGCCTGGTGGGGCCTCAAGGGCGGCCCGCCGCGCGATTTCGAGGAGGCCGAAGCGGCGGAAAATGCCGCCCGCTAGCGTGGCTACGCCGCCGCCGGCCGCGCTGAGGCTGGAGATCGACCGCGATGCGCTCGCGGGCAACTGGCGGGCGCTGAATCGGCTTTCGGGCAAAGCGAGTGCGGGCGCGGCGGTCAAGGCCGATGCCTATGGGATTGGCGCACGCAGCGCGGTTCCGCTGCTGTGGGAGGCGGGCTGCCGCGATTTCTTTGTTACCTATGCCAGCGAGGCAGCGGATATTATCGATCTGGTTCCCGCAGATCGCGTCGCCTTGCTGCATGGGCCATTGCGGCAGGCCGATGCAGCCTGGGCGAAAGCGTCGGGCGCCAGGGTGGTGATCAATTCGCTGGAGCAGGCGCAGCGCTGGCTGGAGGCCGGTGGTGGATTGTGCGACGTGATGGTCGATACTGGCATCAACCGGCTGGGGCTGCCGATGGCTGATCTCGGTCATGAGGCGATCCGAAGGCTCGATATCGACGTGCTGCACTCACACCTGGCTTCTGCCGATGAAGACACGGATTTCAATGCGTGCCAGCTCGCGCTGTGGCAGCAGGCGCAGCAGCAGGTTCCGCACCGCCGCGCGAGCCTTGCGAACAGCGCGGGTATTGTCTTGGGGGAAGCCTATCACGGCCAGCTCACCCGCCCGGGCCTAGCGCTTTATGGCGGAATTCCGCGCGGCGAACTGGCGGGCGAAATTGCGCAGGTCGCGCGGCCGATGGCGGCGGTGATGCAGGTGCGGGATATCGGGGCGGGCGACACCGTCGGCTATAACCGCATGTTCACCGCGCCCGGCCCGATGCGCGTGGGCGTCATCGCGCTCGGCTATGCCGATGGCTATTTGCGCTGCTGGTCGGGCAAAGGCATGGCGCGCTGGCAGGGCACTGCGCTGCCTGCACTTGGGCGGGTGTCGATGGACATGACGGTGATCGATCTCGCTGCGGCACCAGACCTGCGCGAGGGCGACTGGGTGGAGCTAGACTATGCGCTGCCGCAGGCTGCTGCAGCGAGCGGATTGTCGCAGTATGAGCTGCTCACCCTGCTCGGCCAGCGCTTCTCTCGCTGAGCCAGGATTGCTGCGCAGCAAGCTTTTGTTGCACTGCGGTTGCTGCACATGCTAACAGTGGCCGCGGATGCGGGAGATGAGGCAGCTATGAGCGAAACCGGCGGCACAAACGGCAAAGACGGCGACACCGTCATCATCAAGAAATACGCCAACCGGCGCCTCTACAACACCCGCTCGTCGAGCTATATAACGTTGGATCATCTTGCGAAAATGACCCGCGAGGGGGTTGAGTTCAAGGTGCTCGACGCCAAGACCGGGTCCGACATCACCCATCAGATCCTGACGCAGATCATCATGGAGGAAGAAGCCAGCGGCGAGCAGATGCTGCCCGTCAGTTTCCTGCGCGATCTGATCCGCATGTACGGCAATTCAATGCAGTCGCTGGTGCCGCACTATCTTGAAGCCTCGATGACCAATTTCCGCGCCAACCAGTCCAAGCTGGCCAAGGCCTTTGAGGAAACGCTGGGCAGCAATCCGCTGACCAAGCTGGCGCAGACGAACCTCGCCGTGTTCCGCGCCGCCGCAACCGCATTCATGCCGGGCGGCGCGAAGGACGAGTCGGCCGGCCCAGCCACCGATACCCACGAGGAACTGGCGGTCCTGCGCGCGCAAATGGCTGAAATGCAGCGCAAGCTGGATTCGCTCGGCAAGTAGTCTCGTTTTCCCCGCTCAGCCTGAGCCTGTTGAAGGCCCTTCGTGTCAGGGCTAACTCGCTGTAACCATCATGCGCTTCGACAAGCTCAGCATGAGCGGGTATCGAGCAGGCCACTGTAATCAATTCTAGAAAGCCCTGCCGTGTCCGCAATCCGCCATGCCCTGACTGTCACCCGCGATGCGGATTTTGCCGCATGGTACCAGGAAGTGATCGCCGAGGCCGAGATGGCCGAGGAGAGCGGCGTGCGCGGCTGCATGGTGATCAGGCCCTGGGGCTATGGCATCTGGGAGCGCATTCAGGCGCTGATGGACGCGCGGATCAAGGCAGCGGGCGTGGAGAACTGCTATTTCCCGCTGTTCATTCCGCTGAGCTATTTCGAAAAAGAGGCGGACCATGTCGAAGGCTTCGCCAAGGAAATGGCCGTGGTCACCCACCACCGCCTGATCGCCGACGGGAAGGGCAAGCTGATCCCCGATCCGGAGGCGAAGCTGGAAGAGCCGCTGATAGTGCGGCCAACCTCTGAGACCGTGATCGGCGCGGCGATGGCGCGCTGGGTGCAGAGCTGGCGCGACCTGCCGCTGCTCACCAACCAGTGGGCTAACGTGGTGCGCTGGGAAATGCGCACCCGCATGTTCCTGCGCACCAGCGAATTCCTCTGGCAGGAAGGTCATACCGCCCATGCCGACCGGGCCGACGCGATGTCGGAAACGTTGCGCGCGCTCGAAATGTACCGCGAATTTTCCGAAGAATCGCTCGCCATGCCGGTGATCGCCGGTGAAAAGCCCGAAAATGAACGCTTCCCCGGCGCAGTTGCGACCTACAGCATCGAAGCGATGATGCAGGACGGCAAGGCGCTGCAGGCGGGGACTTCACATTATCTGGGCACCGGCTTTGCCGAGGCGGCTGGCATCCAGTATCAGGACCGCGAGGGCAAGCAGGCGCTTTGCCACACCACCAGCTGGGGCGTCTCCACCCGGCTGATCGGCGGGGTGATCATGACCCACGGCGACGACGACGGCCTGCGCGTGCCCCCGGCCATCGCACCGCAGCAAATCGTCATACTGCCGATGCTGCGCGAGGATGATGGCGACGCGGCGCTGCTTGCCTATTGCGAAGAGCTGCGCAGCTCGCTCGCTAGCAGCCAGGCACTGGGCGAGCCCATGCGCGTCCTGCTCGACAAACGCCCCGGCAAGGCGACGCAAAAGCGCTGGGCATGGGTCAAGAAAGGCGCCCCGCTGATCCTCGAGATCGGCGGCCGCGATGCCGCCGGCGGGCAGGTCTCGGTGCTGCGCCGCGACCGGCTGTGGCGCGAGGATGGCAAACCCAATTTCATCGGGCAGGCCAGGGAAGAGTTCCTCGCCAATGCTGCCGGTGAAATCGAAGACATCCAGCGATCGCTTCACGCCGAGGCCACCCAGCGCCGCGATGCCAATATCGTCCGCGATGTGACCAGCTTCGATGCGCTGTCCGATCACTTCGCCGAGTCTGCCCGCTATCCCGGCTGGGTCGAGCTTGGCTGGTCGCGCCCGACCGGCAGCGGGCTTGACGAAGTTGTCGCGCGGCTGAAAGCGCTTAAGCTGACCATCCGCAACACGCCGATGCAGGGCGAGCCTGTGGCCGGAACCTGCATTTTTACTGGCAAACCGGCAATTGAACGGATCTATGTAGCGCGCGCCTATTGAGGGGGGACTGACGATGCTGGACGCAATCAGGCATGGCCTGGCC
>JANLSP010000260.1:0-1536 GCA_031362485.1 Novosphingobium sp. | reverse complement strand
GATGTGCTCGACGACGATCCGCTCGATCACAAAGTGGGCGACTATGGCCGCGAATTTTCCTTCTATGGTGCGACTGCGGGACTGACATCGGCCGAAGTGCTCAGCTGGGGGACGAAGAATGCCGGCGAGGCGTTGATTGGTGCGCCGGGCCAGCTTGGCGTGGTTGCGCCGGGTGCATTGGCTGACCTGATCGTGGTCGATGGCGATCCGCTGGCAGACCTGTCGCTGCTGGCAAGGCCCGCAGAGGCGCTGAAGGCGGTAATCCGCGATGGCGCTTTCGTGATCAACCGTCTCTGACCTGGAGGAATTGACTGTGTTCGCACCGCTCACCAATGGAAACTACATGCAGCTGTGCTGGATCGTGCCCGATCTGGAGGCGGCCATCGCCCACTGGGTGCGCGCGGCGCGGGCCGGGCCGTTCTTCCTGTTCGAGGACGTGCATTTCACCGACAGCCATTATCGCGGCCAGCCAGCGGATATCGCCCCGCACCGCGCGGCGATCGGCCAGTATGGCGACATGCAGATCGAGCTGATCTCGCCCATCGGTGATGCGCCCGGCATCTGGCGCGATGTGGTACCCGCCGGCAAGAGCGGCTTCCATCACACCGCGCTCTACTGCACCGATTATGACGCCGAAAAGGCCGCCTATGCCGCCTCTGGCTGCGAGATCGCTTTTGAAGGCCTGATGATGGGCGCACGGACCGGCTATATCGACACGGTGAGCACGCTGGGCTTCATGACCGAACTGATCACCGCCAACCCGATTGCCGAACAGGTTTTCGGCGCGTTTCGCGCAGCGGCGCAGGGCTGGGATGGCTCCGACCCGATCCGGACATTGGGGTGATGTTGCCGCCCGGTTTCGCGGTTCTGGAGCCTTTGGTCGCCGCCTGGGTGCTGCCCGATGCGTCGGCGCG
Source organism: Novosphingobium sp. (assembly GCA_031362485.1). Classification (GTDB taxonomy): domain Bacteria; phylum Pseudomonadota; class Alphaproteobacteria; order Sphingomonadales; family Sphingomonadaceae; genus Novosphingobium. The sequence goes on along the minus strand of JANLSP010000260.1, from coordinate 622 downwards.
CATGGCGAAGCGGCAGTCGAGCACGATTGCCGAGTTGAAGGCCTATTATGCTGCGGTGTTGCCGATGGGCGAGGCGGCGCTGGCCTGGCTGCGCGATTACGATCTCGGCGCCTTGCCGCCCGAAGGCGAGCGCTTGCTCAAGCTGATGCTGGCACTCGCAGAAGTCGCGCCTGCGGTCGAATGGTATAACGATCCGCGCGTGTTCGATGGTTTCCCGGTCGAGCGCATCCGCTATCTGCGGCAGATTTCCGATACGGGGGCGCAAGCGTGAGGAGCGGACGATGAACGAAATAAGCGCCCCTCCCGTCCCCGGAATTGGCCTGACGGCGAAGTATCCCGAAATTGGCACCGGTCCGTGCGACACTGCGATCTATCATGAGCCGCAAATCTACGCGCAGGAGATGGAGGCGATTTTCAAGCGCAGCTGGTACATGATCGGCCGCGTCGAGCAGATCCCGAAGCCCGGCGATTTCTTCACATACGAAATGCCCACGTTCCGCCACGAAGTGCTGGTCTGCCGCGACAGGCATGGCGAAGTGAATGCCTTCCACAATGTTTGCAGCCACCGTGGCAATATGGTCGAACACCGCACTGAGGGCCATAGCGCCGGCCTGTTCACTTG
>JANLSP010000180.1:0-2638 GCA_031362485.1 Novosphingobium sp. | reverse complement strand
GCCGGCCGCGAGCAGCCGGGCGAAATCATATTTGGTCGCCAGCCGTTCGCCCGCCGCGATCGGAATCGAGGTCGCCCGTGCGACTTTTGCCATTTCCTCAGGTGCGTCGGGCGGCACCGGTTCTTCGAGCCATAGCGGATCGTAGGGCTCGAGCCGCCTGGCGAGCCGGATAGCACCGGCAGCGGTCATCTGGCCGTGTGTGCCAAAAAGCAGGTCAGCCCGGTTGCCGACAGCTTCGCGCAGCCTGCGGCAAAATCGCTCAGACAGATCGAGTGCTTCAAGCGATAGCTGCCTTCCGTCAAAGGCGGAATACGGCCCCGCTGGATCGAACTTGAGCGCAGTGAAGCCCATGTCGAGGTAAAGCTGGGCACGTTCGGCGGCGAGATCGGGATCGTGGTAAACGTCGCTCGGGTCGCCCGGGCGCGGATAGATGTAGGTGTAGGCCCGGAGACGTTCATGCACCTGGCCGCCAAGCAGCTTGTAGACCGGTTGGTTCGCCGCCTTGCCGACAATGTCCCAGCAGGCCATCTCGATCGCGCTGAGAACTCCCATCAGGCTCAGGTCGGGGTGCTGGGTAAAACCGCTCGAATAGACCCGCCGCCACAGCGCTTCGATGTCATGCGGATCGCGCGCTTCGGCATATCGTGCGTAGACGTCCTCGATCATTTTCGCGACCAGATGAGGATCGAACGGCACGCAATAAGCCTCGCCCAAGCCGCTTATCCCGCAGGCTGTGGTCAGCCTGACGAAAACGAAGTAGCGCCCACCGAAATGCGGCGGCGGATTGCCGACCACGTAGGTCTGGATCCCGGCCAGCTTCACGCCGGATTGAATCCATTTATCACTTTGACCTCCAGGAAATCATGCAGGCCGAATGCACCCCACTCGCGGCCATTGCCCGATTGCTTGTAGCCTCCAAAGGGCGAGCAATAGTCCTGCCCTGCCCCGTTGATCGAAACGCTGCCTGAGCGCATCTGCCCGGCGACCCGGCGAGCACGCTCAAGGTCGGTGCTCTGGATGTAGCTGGCCAGCCCATAGGGCGTATCGTTGGCGATCATGATGGCTTCCGCCTCGTCTGCGAATGGAATCATCGACAGGACCGGACCAAATATTTCCTCGCGGGCAATAGCCATCTGATTGGTGACACCGGCAAAGACTGTCGGCTTGACATAATATCCCCGGTTGAAGCCATCGGCGCGTCCGGTGCCGCCCGCGACGAGCCTGGCGCCTTCATCGATGCCCACCTGAATCAGTCGCTGGATCTTGTCATACTGCGCCTTGCTGACCACCGGTCCCAGATGCCGTCCTGCTTCGGCTGGATCGCCCAGCGCAACCTTGTTTGCCACCTGCGCTGCAATCGAAACCGCTTTTTCATAGACCTGTGCTTCGACCAACATCCGCGTTGGCGCGTTGCAGGATTGACCGGTGTTGCTGAAGCAATGCAGAACCCCGCGGGTCACCGCAGCTTCCAGCCCGTTATCGGCAAACACGATGTTGGCCGATTTGCCGCCCAGCTCCTGCGAAACCCGCTTTACCGTATCGGCGGCCGATTTCGCCACCTGAATACCCGCCCTGGTCGATCCGGTGAACGAAACCATATCGACCTGCGGGTGGCTGGTGAGGGCATCGCCGATCATTGGACCAGTGCCATGGACCATGTTGAATACGCCAGACGGAAAACCGGCTTCATCAATAAATTCGGCAAATAGCTGAGCCGAAAGCGGCGCGACCTCGCTGGGTTTCAGAACCATAGTGCAGCCAGCCACAAGCGCCGGGCCGATTTTGGCGGCAAGCTGGTTGATCGGCCAGTTCCACGGCGTGATCAGAACGCACACGCCGATGGGTTCATAGACCAGCTGCCCGCTGCTGCCGATCGGCTTTGACCACTCCATAGCCCGTGCCGCGGCGATGGTTTCCTTGAGGTGGCCGGGTCCGCTGCTGGCCTGGGCATTGCGGGAAAGATCGTAGGGCGCGCCCATTTCGGTGGTTATGGCGCTGACCATCTCGTTATAGCGGCGCTCGAATATGACAATCAGGCGTTCGACCAGGGCAATACGGGCTTCAAGCGGCATCGCGCTGTAAATCGGGAAAGCGGCACGGGCTGCGGCAACTGCGGCATTGACGTCGTCAGGCCCACATAAGGCAATCAGCGCGGCGCGTTCCTCGGTCGCCGGATTGATCGCTTCATGAGTTGCGGCCGAACTCTGCGGGGCCACCCAACATCCATTTATGTAGGACTTGAGTGCTTCCTCAGACATATCCGACTGCCCTCTTTTGGTCTTCGACTATATACTTCTCGGCGCGCCAATAATGCCAGGCAGCCCATAATCCGCTGGGAGCAAGAATGAGTTGAGCCAGGCGTAGCGACGCCGCGTCGGCTCCAGCCGGTCCGGCAAAATAATCGCTGAGCGAGCCGACAAACCAGGGAGCGACAATCAGATTGAGCACATTGGCAATCAGCAGCGAAATTGCCACGGCCATTGCCCGCATATTTGGTGCAGCGAGATTCTGGCAGAGCGCAAACGCGGGGCCGATGTAGAAATAGATGGCAGGGATGAACAGCCACCACATCAATTTTGCGAAGCCAAGATCATGGGTCCAATAGGCCAGGAACGAGGGAATGGTCGCAATGGCTGTA
>JANLSP010000250.1:0-1586 GCA_031362485.1 Novosphingobium sp. | reverse complement strand
CCATGCCATGCTCGAGGTCGGCGGCGACGAGGCTGTGGCCCGCGCCCACCAGGCGCTCGACTGGCTCAAGCCCCGCCAGGTGTTGGATATTTCGGGCGACTGGGCCGATCAACGCGCCGATGTACGCCCCGGCGGCTGGGCCTTCCAGTACAACAATGACCATTATCCCGATCTCGACGATACAGCCGTCGTGGTCATGGCCATGGACCGCGCCGCAGGGCTTCGGGGAAGCACCGACGCCGAAGCCATATCGCGCGCCCGCGAATGGGTTGAGGGCCTGCAAAGCCACGACGGGGGCTGGGGTGCCTTCGATGCCGATAACGACAAGCTCTATCTGAATAACCTGCCTTTCGCCGATCATGGCGCGCTGCTCGATCCGCCGACGGCCGATGTCGGCGCGCGCTGCGTCTCGATGCTGGCGCAACTGGGCGAGCCGCTGGACAGTCCGCGGATGAAAGCCGCGCTGGCCTGGCTCGAGAAGGAACAGGAGGCGGAAGGCAGCTGGTTCGGCCGCTGGGGCGTCAACTATGTCTATGGCACCTGGTCGGTGCTGTGCGCGCTCGGCCGGGCTGGCGTGCCGCGCGAGCATCCGATGATCGTCAAGGCGGTCGCCTGGCTCAAGCTGGTGCAGAACCCGGACGGCGGCTGGGGCGAAAGCTGCGACAGCTACGCGCTGGATCGCAAGGGCCACGAAGCCTGCCGCTCGACCGCCTCGCAGACCGCATGGGCCTTGCTGGGCCTGATGGCCGTGGGCGAAACTGCCTCGGCTGAGGTCGAGCGCGGCATTGCCTGGCTGATGGTCAATCAGGAGGCAGACGGCCTGTGGGGCCAGGAACTCTACACCGGCGGCGGCTTCCCGCGCGTGTTCTACCTGCGCTATCACGGTTATCCGCGTTATTTCCCGGTCTGGGCGCTGGCGCGCTACCGCAATCTCAAGGCCGCCAATTCGGAAAAGCTCGCGTGGGGGATGTAATCGCCGTCTGCGGGTTGAACCGCGAAGCCGCTTTGCTGCGCCGGGCGGGGGTGCGGGTGATTGCGGGGGGCGGTGATCCGGTGCGGTTGGAGGGGGCGCTGGCGCAAGCCGCGTCATCGGCAGACGGCATTATCAGCATCGGATTGGCGGGCGCGCTGGACGCTGGTTTGTCCATCGGCGACTGGGTCATCGGCGATCGGCTAACCGGTGCCTTTGAGGCGCGGTGCGATGGGTCATGGGCGGGCGCACTCGCCGCAAGGCTGCCGTTGGCGCGGCGCGGGCTTGCCTATGCCGACGGCCGATTGATCGCCGATCCTGCGGAGAAGCGCCGGTTGGGCAAAACCGGCGCATTGACTGCCGATATGGAAAGCCACATCGCGGCGCAGGTAGCTTTTCGGGCCGGATTGCCGTTCGCGATTCTCCGCTGCATTTCAGACAAGGTCGATCAGGCCGTGCCGCCTGCAATCACCGTGGCCATGCGGCCCGACGGCGGTCTGGCGCTGGGGGCTATACTGGCATCGGTCCTCAAAAATCCCGGACAGATTTCTGATTTGATGCAGTCTTCCAAATTGTTCCAACGCGCCCTTGCTGACCTTGACCATGGCGCTCAGCA
>JANLSP010000238.1:0-3722 GCA_031362485.1 Novosphingobium sp. | reverse complement strand
CTGTTGTCTAATTGATTGCCACATATCCGCTCCCTTGCGTTGATTGATTGGCCGATCGCCGATGGTTGTCTTCGAGGTCGCCGGACAGCTTTGGAGCCTTGGTGTCCGGGCCTTCATGATCGCGGTCAGGCGTGATTGGGTGGACGTCTCTGTGTCACCGACGGGGTCAACTGGTGGGTCGCCGCTACAGGTACAACGAGATCGTCCGGTTCCGGCTTCCTGGGTTCAGGCTTCGCGCTCGGGTCAGGCCCAGCGGAACTCCTCGCCCGAGAGCCAGAGCTTGTGAAGCAGTGCGGCAAGTTTGCGGGCGACGGCAACCTTGGCGCGCTTGGGGCCCTTGGTCTCGGCGAGACGCTTGCCCCAGTCCTGTAGCGCGCAAGGCCGCTTGAGCCGCACCAGCACCGAGTTGGCCGCTTCGTAGAGCGCGGCGCGTAGCATCGCATCGCCCGCGCGTGTGATATGACCTTTGTAGTCGCGCTCTCCCGATTGCGACCTGCGCGGGACCAGCCCGGCATAGGCCCCGGCATCGCTGCTTCGGCTAAACCTTGCCGGATCTTCGACACTGCTCTTGAACGCCAAGGCAGTGATTGGCCCGACGCCTGGCGCGCTCATCAGGCGCTGGCAGACCGGATCGGCTGCGGCGCGCAGCTCGAGCAGCTTCATCGAGCGCGCGATCTGGGCGTCGAGTGCTTCGATGCTCTCGATCAGCCCGGCAAAGACCGGCGCAAGATCGGGCCGCTGGCCCAGCAGCGCCGCCAGCCGCTCGCGGCGCTTGCCCGGCGTGGTGACGTGCCCCAGCCTGAGGCCGAACAGCTTGAGCATCCCGCGCAGCTGGTTGGCCATGGCATTGCGCGACGAGACGATCTGCGCCCTGATCTTGAGCGCCGCGCGGTCGATATGGGTTGCGCCAGCCTTGATGTGCACCGCCTTGAACCAGCCGGTTCGCGCAAGTTGGGCCAGGCTCTCGGCGTCGTTCACATCGCTCTTGTGGAGCCTGGCCGACAGCGCCCGCTTGGCATGGCGCGCGCAGATGCAGATCACCGGCACACCGCGCTCGGCAAGGCCATGATAGAGAAATGTCGACAGCGGCCCGGTCTCCAACACCACCCGCACCAGTCCGCCACAGTGCTTCTTCAGCCACTTCGCCACAACGTCGGGATCGCTCGCCACCACGTCGCGGCGCACCACCAAACCTTCGCCGTCAACCACGCACAGATGCGTGGTCTTGTCACTCACGTCCATTCCTGCATAAATCGTCATCGGTCACCATCCTCGTTTGGAGCGCCCAACGGCGACTCCGTGCCAACCAGGAGGGTGGCTACATCAATTACGCGGTGTCACCGTAATTGAAACCGGGTGCGCTTGTGCTGGTTCTGCGAAACCCAATTAGTATTGGGTCCCCGGAATTCCTGAATCCTGCCGCCCCAACCAGCCTACCCGGGATAGGCTAGCCGGAGACGGCAGGTGACAAGCGTATTGCGGTCAGTTACCCGCGCCAAGCTGGCCGCGAATGGCCCCGGCCGGGAACGGCGCATTGTGGACGTTTACGTAGAACGCCTCGGGCGACTTGATCAGTTCCATCGCCAGTTCGCGCGTCACGGTGGCGCAGGCCTCGCTGCTGCCAGTTGCAGGCGGTGTCAACCCAACCACAATCGGTCCGGCAGTGCCTGCCGCGCCGCGATGGATATGCGCGCCGGTCGCGGTGACGATGGCCGATGCGGTGAGTTTATAGCAGACCTGACCCTGCCCCGGATTAACCCGGCCTTCGAAAGTGCCCATGCCGTCAGCATCGCCCGGTCCCGGAACTTCACTCGCGCCGTTCAGCGTGGTCGAGATCTTACGCCCGCCCTCACCCTGGGCCATGACGCCAGTGGCGGTAAGCGATAGCGCAGCGGCGGCTAGGCCGAGTTGAATAATCGATTTCATGGTATTCTCCGAAAAAGGCCCCCAGGAAATTTCACAACCGCCGAACGGTCCGTTTGTTCCCGGAGTTCTGGGGACACAGTATTCCGTGTCCCCGAGCAACAATGCAGTTATGGTCGAAGTGTGCGGAGGGCGGTCGACCCGCTGATCGACGCAGTGGCGCAGTGGGTCGAGAACGGCAAGGAACCGGAATCAGTCGTCGCCCCGCGCCAAACGCCGGAGAAAGGCATCGACCGGTCTTTCCGGATTTGCCCCGAGCCCAAGTGCGCGATGCTGAAAGCGCCGGGGCTGGATTTCAACGATGCGGGGAACTGGGAGTGCCGGGCGCCGGGGGTTTGAGAGGGGGAGTGTTGGCGAGTGCTGGATTGGACCCCGCTTGGACTTTTCAGAGACTTTTGATAGGCTTAGATTGCTGTAATCGATTTTCGGAAGGCAATTGGTATAGTGTCCCCGCAATCCAGTGTCCCCGCAATCCAAAACGCCCGACAATGGACCTTTACCAGGTGCAGCGCGATAGGCTGGGGAATTTCCGGTCTCAACTAACTGATTGACCGGTTCCTTTGGCAATCAGCTTAAGCACGGCAAACGCCATGAATGAGTCCGTAAGTTCACCCTCACCAAGCGATCTCATTGTCTCCTGCACTGACATCAAAATTGGCTGGCTAGCTCCGAACTCTCCGACCGAAACCGGAAGGGACCCTAGCCTAGCAAGGAATAAGTCAATGATTGCGCTTTGGACCGAACTGTCAGGAGCCATTGATCCAAGAAACTCAAGTGAAAAATCATCTACTCCATATTCCTCAACCAGCTCTCGCCGTGCAGCTTGCTCAGAGCTCTCTCCAGAATCCGCAAATCCTCGCGGAATCCCTACTTGCCACCCCCTGATTGCGTGACGAAATTCACGACATAGCACGAGCTTATCTTCCCAAATTGGCAGAATCGCAGCACCGCCAACAGAATTGGCTGCTGGGGAGAGCGCGACATGTCCGCCTCGGCTACCGTCCGGAAACTCCACCGGATCGTTTCTGAATACAACAAAACGATTTCTGAAAATCTCTCCGAATGGTCCAAATTCGTCCGGTGCCGAGTCGACAATTTCAATCTTTCCAGCCTTGAGAGAATCTTTCTCTTCATCGGGACTCATGAATCAGTATCCTTATGTTCAACACCGAGGCCGGAGTTCCCAACTTCAGAGAAAATCATACCGCCATTCTCACCCCTTGCAGAAATAGCATCGATAATCTGCGCAGCGTCATTTGGTTGCAAAACCATCCGATACATCGGATGATCTTCACCGATGGTTTGCAAGAATTTACTTTGATGATTTACGGCCCCCATCTCCAAATTTGCAAACCAGGTGCTAGGCCTTGCGGTCAGTTTCCGCTCGATATATTTTTCAACAGCTGGATTGCCAAATATCGCTCCCGCAGCACCCGGAATTAAGCTGGTTAGCCCATAAATCCCCCATTGTGCTGTCATACGAAAACGCGAGCGCCATTCATTTCTCAATGCCGAATTGCTTCGCCGCGCAACCTCCTTTGCCAACGCTCGCCTGAGCTTGACTAATTCTATCGTCAAGTCTGACGACATGAGAGGATGAAATTTCAAGCATTCAAAATCAGAGGTGAGGAAGTTATCCTTTAAGTCAATGTAATCTTTCCATACACGCTTTCTGGCCTGCTGCCGGTTTGATGGACACCAAGAAAAGGTGTTTTATCGAACTGGAGGACCAACATGGAACGAAGGAAGTTTACGCGCGAGTTTAAGCTCGAGGCAGTGAGGTTGATCAAGGAGCGCGG
>JANLSP010000236.1:0-4040 GCA_031362485.1 Novosphingobium sp. | reverse complement strand
GGATCATTCCGGACGATCGGCACAGCCCAGCCCCGCCCATCGGGCATGGCGACAGAACGCGCCGCTCCGGTGTTTGGATCAACCCGGCGCAGCACGTTGCCCCAAGCGATCATGAGCTCGCCGCCGGCCAGCATGGCCAGGCCGAAAACCATCGGCGGCGGGTCGTCCCGCGTATAGACCGCACCAAGGCGGCGGTCCGCCACCAGGTCGTGGGCATAGACGTGTGGTCCCGTTTCGCTAGTGTGGAACAGCGTCCTGCCATCGGTCGAAAGCGCCATGTGGGTCACCCCCAGAAAGCCGCCCATGCCGCCGTTGGTCTCGGTATCGTATGTCGCCAGAACGGTGCCGTCCGAAGCAACACGGTAAACCTTGCCATCGCCCGAAAAGCCAGGGATCGCGCCAACCATGTGCTCGCCGATCAAAAAGTCGCCGTCATCCAGCACGATCATCGAGCCATAGGCGCGTTCGGGCAGCCTGGCGAAAGCGCTCACCGGCGTGCCGTCGGGGGCGATGCTGGTGATCCGGCGGGCCTGCGGATCGAGCGCGTGGAGGGTGCCGCTCCGGTCAACTGCGAGGGCAGAAATCAGCCCGGTGTGGCCGGTCTCGAAGCTGGCCTTGGCCTGCCAGGCAGCGTCAAATTGAAGCACCTTGCCCAGCCCGGTCGGAAAGCGCGCGCTTTCGTCGAGCGTCGAGGCGGTGACAAAAATATCGCCGCGCGCGAATGGCTGCAATGTACTCATGGAACCCACGCCCCCGTGCCCCGGCGCTTGGGCCAGTTATCGATCTGGTGCGAGGGCATGCGCTTTGCCCTTTCGCGATCGGGCGCAGAAAGCCGCTGCCATAGCCCACCGAACGGCAGCATGCGGATCAGCACATCGTCGCGCAGCACAAAATGGTGCCACAGCGCGCCGGCTACATGGCCGAAGATGGTCGCCGTGAGCAGGCACGCGACTACGAAGTGAACTTGCCGCAGGCCGACGAGCGAGCCGGCACTGGCCGGGGCCAGCTCCGAAAGATTGAAGCCGTTGAACACCCTGATATCGACCGGGGAAAGCGCTGCCATCCAGATGCCCAGAGCGCCTTGCACCAGGATCAGAAAATAGAGCAGGAAATGCCCCATCTTGGCGCCGCGACGCGTCCATCCAGGGGTTCCGGGCGGGATTGGCGGAGGCGGGACTGCTCGCCGCCAGGCCAGACGCAGCAAGGTCAGTGCCACCACGATCAGCCCGATCGAGACATGCACCGGGATTGCCTCGGCGCGGTCTTCGGGCAGAACGAAGGCAAAACTCCAGGCCGCTCCGAGCACCGATAGCATCAGAAAAGCCACCAGCCAGTGCAGCCATTTCGCGGTGCGGGAAAACTGACCTGTAAAGATTCGCTGCTTGCGCATGGCACGGCTCATCGAGTGTGGGGACCAATCAGTCAACTTCCTTTAAGCGACTGGCGATGCCCTGTTCGGCATTATCCAACACGCGATCAAACATGTTCATCACGATCTGCCAGCTGGTTTCGGTCGAAAGGTCAAAGCCGAAGAAGCGCGGCTGGCAGTGCGCGCGCAGTGCCAGATAGGTCGTCGCGGCATAGGCAATTGTATTGAGCGCCAGGTAGTCTTCGCCGCTCAGCGCCGGATCGGACTTGAGTACGCGTTCGAAATCGAGTCGGACAAGTTGCCGGACATGCTCAACGGCCAGCTTCATCTCGGTGGAACGGATGAATTCACCCGATAGGAGCTCACACAAGGGCGCGTTCTTACGCAGCATTTCTGCGCAGTTGCGGTTGATAAGACGCAGTTTTTCTGCGGGCCGGCGCTTGTCGAAGGTGGACAGCGGTTCGCCGACGATCTCTTCGAGCGGGGGCCATATCCCGCGCCGTCGCACCCATTCGACCGCCACGCCTTCCAGCCCGCCGAAATAGTCATAGAGCGGCTTCTTGCCGACCCCGGCCTCCTTTACCAGCGCATTGACGCCGATCCCCGCCACCCCGTCGCGCACCAGTAGCCGCGCGAAAGCATCGATGATGCTATCTTCGGTCTCCCGCCGCCGGACGCTGTTGCTGCGGGGCGGTCGGGCCTGGGTCAATTTGTTCGATAGGCGAATATTCACGGCATTTCCCTGTGGGCAGGTGCAATCACGCCTTGCCTTTTTGTGATTCTCAAAGCAAGTTTGACCGAGTGGTCCCTTTTTGGCAAGAAGGGTTTGGGTAAAGGGTTGCCGGGCACAAATCGGCACGATCCTAGGGGAGTGAACATGAGCAAACGCAATCTTCTGTTGGGCGGCTGCGGCCTTGCCAGCATCGTGCTGGGCTTTTCGGCAGCCCCGGCAATGGCGCAATCGGCTGGCGCTTCGGGTGAAGAAGCTGGGGGGAACTACGGCGAGATCCTCGTCTCGGCGCGCAAACGCGAAGAAAATCTCCAGGACGTTCCCATCGCGATCAATGTGATCAGCGCGGCGGCGATTGACCGCAAGGGCATCGATGGCCCCGGCGATGTCGCCAACCAGACTCCCGGCCTGACTTTCGACGTTGGTCTGGTGCCGTCAGACACACGCATCTCGATCCGCGGCCTGCAAGCGACCCGCGGGCGCCCCAATGTTGCCATCCTGATCGACGGGGTCGACTCTTCGTCCGAAAACTTCGGGGTTGCCGGTGGCGGCATTCTTGCCAACCTGCGGCTGGTCGATGTCGAGCGGATCGAAGTGGTCAAGGGCCCGCAGACCGTGCTCTATGGTCGCTCCGCTTTCGCCGGCGCTATCAACTACATTTCCAAGCGTCCTGGCGATACGTTCGAGGGTTCGCTCTCGGGTCTGGGCGGTAGTTTCGGCACCTATGAAATCAAGGGTGCGATCGGCGGACCGATCGGCGAAGGGCTCGGCGCGCGGGTCAATTTCGGCTATTTCAACAACGACGGAGACTATACCAACCCGGTGACCGGCGGGAAATTGAACGCCGGCGAGGTCTATGGCGGCGCGCTGGGGCTGCAATACAAGGGCGATGGCTTCAAGGCCTATGCCCGCGTGCAATATAGTAAGGAGAAGTATTCCGAGCGCGCGGCCGTGATGCTGCGCTCGGTCGATCCGATCACCGGCGCGGTGCGCACCCAGGATGGCGGCGTGCTGCTGCGCAGCCTGCGCTGCGCGCCTCCCGCTGGCAGTATAACTTCACCGGCGACCTGCGCGCTTAATCCTGCCAACCCCAACCTCTATTCGCTGACCGGCGATGTCGGACAGAGCGCGACCTATTTGCGCGGCGAGGCAGGCATCGACATTTCCGGCGATCCCAACAATGGTGGCAGGCCCTATTCGGGCACCGAGGTCGAAACCTTGCGCGCGACGCTCGAGCTGACCAAGGAATTCGGCGACAATTGGGAAGTCACCTCGCTGACCGGCTACACCGACAATACCGGAAAATTCAATCAGGACTTTGACAATACCAATTACCGATTGGAAGCCAACACGCCGAACCCGTCCTATGCCGTCGGCGGGCCGTTCAGCACGCTGAACATATTCCGCACCCAGTTTGGCTGGCCGTTCAACTTCCTGCCGTCATACGGTCTCTCCGGCGAATTCGACACGCAAACCGACATCAAACAGTTCAATCAAGAACTGCGGGTCGCCTACAACAGCGACCGGCTTAACGTGCTGCTCGATGGCCTCTACTGGCATGAAAAGTCAGTCTATCGCGATTCCAGCCTGTTCTGGCTGCGCGAAGGCGGCAACCAGTTCCTGGCGCAGTTCATCTCTGCCTCGCAGGGTGCTGCGCCGGTTAACGGACCATTCGGACCGAGCTTTTTCCACTTGCTCAGCCCGCCAGTTGTCTCTCCCAACCCGCAGCGGATCACCCGGACAACGGACAGTTTTTCGTTTGCCGGAAGTTTCGATTACAAGCTGAGCGACCAATTTACTGCCAGCCTCGAAGGCCGCATAATCCACGACAAGATCAAGTACACCGGGTTCAATTTTGATCCGACCCCGGTCAACACTTATGGCGTGCGCAATGCAACCAACCAGCCGACAGTTCTGACCCAGAACACGGTGTCCTTCACC
>JANLSP010000223.1:0-1980 GCA_031362485.1 Novosphingobium sp. | reverse complement strand
CGATCCCGATCATCGTCACAAGATGAGCCGCGCGAACTGGGGGCCCTGGGTCGACTGGGCCCGTCCCGAACCGGGCCATGTCGCCAAGCCGAGCTGGCTGGGGCGCACCGACCTGCCAAAGGTCACCAGCATCCGCGACATGAATTTTGGCGAACGCGTCGCAACCATTCCGCGCGGCTGGAGCGCGGCTCCGGCCTATCGGGAGGGGCAGGACTGATCGGTCCCGGCCCCTCTTTGTCAGTGGCTTCTAACTGCTGCCCATAATCCGCACCGGCACCGAATTTATTGCGTTGACGAGAATATGGCCCTCGCGCTCGATAGGTCCGGCAAGCTCGATGCGCATATCGCGATCAGCCATTTCCTCGATCAGCGTCTGCAGCTGAAGCTCGGCAAGACGCGCACCGACACAGCGGTGAATGCCGTGGCCAAACGCGATGTGGCGGCGGGCATTTTCCCGGTCGGGCAGGAAAAGGTCAGGGTCCGCAAAGACTTTCTCGTCGCGATTGCCGGACATGATCCAGTTGACGACCTTGTCGCCCTTGCGGAACTTGAAGCCGTGAAAGAGGTGATCTTCCATCACCGTGCGCCGAACGTGAACAACCGGGGAATACCAGCGGATCAGCTCGTTTGCGGCATTGGCAATGAGTGAGCGGTCTTCTTTCAACTTTTCCCACTGCCCGGGCCAGCGGTGGATCACGTCAATCAGTGCCGACATAGAATTGCGCGTCGTGTCATTCCCGCCCACCACCAACAGGGCCATATTGCCGATGAATTCCTGCTGATCCATTTTGCTGAGCGCATCGGAATGGATCATGCGGGAAAGCAGGTCAGGGCCGGGTTCGGCATCAAGCCGCTGTTGCCACAGTTCCATGAATTTCATCGACATTTCAAACAACAGCATCTGCCGCCCCTGCGGATCGGTCTTCATCATTTCGTGCGAGGTGACAGCATCGGACCACACCGGCAGGCGGTGGCTGTCTTCCTCCGGAAAGTCGAAAAGCGTGACCAGCATGGCGGTCGTCAGGCTGACTGCAACTTCACTGGTCCAATCAAACACCTCACCGCACGGCAGCGAGTCGAGCTTCGCCGCCGTGCGCTTGCGGATCTCGGCGGTCAGCCGCAGCATCTCGGAAGGCGTGAAGGCAGGTGCCACAACCCGGCGCTTGGCGGCATGACCGGGCGGGTCCATCATCAGGAACATATGCATCCGCCCCTGCTCGCCAAGGCCCGGGTCTTCGAAAATCGATACGCCGCCATTTTCGCCGGCAGATGAATAGAGCGAGGGACGGGACATGATCTCCTGAATTTGGCGATGGCCGGTGATCGACCAGTAGGCGCCGAACTCGCTCTCGGGACAGTAATGGATCGGGGCCTCGGCGCGCAGCCGGGCGAACAAGGCGCGCGCGGTATCGTCCTTGAAGTACTCGCTTTGGCTGATATCGAGCTGATCGATAGGCAGGTTTTCGGGCGAAATCATGACGACTTTCCTTTAGTTCCGAGTGTCGAGATTGGCGGAAAGCTGTTCGAGCAGGGAGCCCAGCGCTGCTTGCTTGCCTTGGTCCAGGCCAGCGAACATGCGCCCGAAAACGTCATCGATGACTCCCCGCAAATCAGGGACCAGAGCCTGCGCCTTCGTTGTGGGAAATATCTGCCACACCCGGCGATCCGTCTCCGATTGTCGGCGCTCGACCATCTGCTTGCGTTCCATGACATCGACAGTCTGGCCGATACTGGCACGCTCAAGATCGGCAACGCGGGCAAGCTCGCTCTGCGTCATCCCTGCATGCTTAAGGACGTAAGCCAGCAACCGCCACTGGGTGCGGCTGAGATCGAATTTCGCGAGCCGCACATCGAGTGTGCGGCTCAGCTGGCGGACAACTTCGTCTAGGCGGAACGCCAGTGACTCCTGGGGAGTAAATGCAATCAGCGATTCGGGCGGCGACCGGGGCATCGCAGCAGGATATTGTATGTTATATTATT
>JANLSP010000198.1:0-6759 GCA_031362485.1 Novosphingobium sp. | reverse complement strand
ATTGTCGAGTCTGTCCCTGATTCGGCGGACATTCCTTACCCCGGCGGCACGATCACGCTTGATGTCGATGCCAGCGATACGCAGCGCGGGGTTTTCCGCGTCACCGAGACAATCCCGGTTGCGCCCGGCACCACCCGGCTGACGCTGTTCCATCCACTTTGGCTGCCGGGCAACCACGGCCCGAAAGGATCGACTGCCGAAGTGGTTGACCTGCGGTTTACGGCCGGCGGCAAGCCGCTCGAATGGCGGCGCGATCCGCTGGAAGTGAATGCCTTCCATGTCAGCCTGCCCGAGGGCACCCGCCAAGTTGTCGCCAAATTCATCCGCACCACGCCCCTGCAAGGTTCGGAAGGGCGGATCGTCATGACCCAGGAGATGCTCAACCTGCAATGGGAGCAGGTCAGCCTCTATCCCGCCGGGCATTATGTTCGCCAGATCCGGATCAGGCCGAGCGTCACTTTCCCGCAAGGCTGGACCGCTTACACGGCGCTGGATGGCCAGAGTGCCGCCTCGGGCCGGGTAAGCTGGGCGGAAGTGGATTATGAAACGCTGGTCGATTCGCCGATATTCGCCGGAATTCATGCGAGGCGCTGGGATCTGGGCAACCGGATCAGCCTTAACGTCGTCGCCGACAAGCCAGAGCTGCTGGCGCTGCCGCCCGAGCGGCTGCCTGCCCTGAAGGCACTGGGCGATGAGACCCTGATCGCTTTCGGCAGCCGGCATTTTGATCGCTATGAATTCCTCGTCGCACTGACCGACCGGATGGGCGCAATCGGGCTTGAGCATCATCGCTCAAGCGAAAGCCAGATGGAGCCGAAGAACTTCATCGAATGGGACAAGATGGACTGGGACCGCAATGTCCTGGCTCACGAGCTGTCGCACAGCTGGATCGGCAAATTCCGCCGCCCGGCCAAGCTTTGGACGCCCGACTATCGCACCCCGATGCAGGACAACCTGCTGTGGGTCTATGAAGGCCAGAATCAGTTCTGGGGATGGGTGCTGGCGGCGCGGTCGGGCTTGCAGAGCAAGGAGACGATCCTGGGCATATTGGCAGGCGAGGCCGGCCTCTATGCCACCCAGCCGGGGCGCGGCTGGCGCTCGGTTGAGGATACCACCTTTGATTCGATCATCTCGGAGCGCAAACCGCGGCCCTACTATACACTTGCCCGCAATGAGGACTATTACAGCGAAGGCGCGCTGATCTGGCTGGAGGCCGATCAGGTGATCCGCGCGGGCACTGCCGGCCGCAAGGGGCTCGACGATTTCGCGAGGGCTTTCTTCGGCATCCGCGATGGCGATTGGGGCGTGGTGCCCTATGAATTCGAGGATGTCGTCGCCGGGCTGAATGCCGTCTATCCCCACGATTGGGTGGCATTCCTGAAGACCCGCATCGAGCAACCCGGCCGGCCCGCGCCGCTCGCAGGGCTGGAAATGGCCGGCTATCGGCTGGCCTGGCGCGAAGAACCCAACCCGGTCCAAAAGGCGGTCATGGACGAGACCAAGCGCCTCAGCCTGACCTATTCGCTGGGCATCTCGCTCGACAAGGACGGCGTGATCAGCAATCCGCGCTGGGACAGCCCGGCGGTCAACGCAGGCCTGGTCACAGGTGCGAAAGTGCTGGCGGTAAATGGCCTGGCCTATGACGCCGACACAATGAAGGCGGCGATCATGGCGGCGAAAGGCACCACCAAGCCGATCGAGCTGCTGGTGAAACGGGGCGACCGCTTCGCCACGGTGCCGGTCACCTGGAACGGCGGCTTGCGCTACCCATGGCTGGAACGGGTGCCGGGAAGCCGGGGGCCGGCCGGGCTGGACTTGCTGTTGTCTCCGCGGCGTATCGGGAGTGCAAAATGAACCGCGGCGCGATCGGTAACGCGATTGCGCCTCTGCGCTTCCTTGTATTCCTCGCGCTCCTGCCGATCGGGTATTTCGGTTGGCGCTGGTGGTTTCCTGCCGCGAGCTGGCAGGATGCGCTGGCGATTGGTTTTGACGCGGCCGCGGCAGTTTTCCTGATCTCGCTCGTCCCGCTGCTGCGCGACAGCAGCGCCGCTGCAATGCGCCGCCATGCCAGCGCCAACGATGCCAACCGAGTGCTGGTGCTGGTGATTACTTCAATCCTGATGCTGGTGGTAATGGCCGCAATCTCGGGCGAGCTTGCCGAGGTCAAGGCAGACGAACCCTTTGCCATGGCCCGGCTGATCGTCACCCTCGTCGCGGTCTGGTTGTTCGCCAACGCGGTCTATGCCCTGCATTACGCCCACCAGTTCTACACCCGCGACACCGACGGAAAAACCAAAGCGCACAAGGATTGCGGTGGTCTGGTCTTTCCCGGCACGAGCACGCCCACTTACCTCGATTTCGCCTATTTCGCCTTTACTCTGGGCATGACCTTCCAGACTTCCGATGTTGAGATCGAAAGCTCGGCCTTCCGCCATGTCGCGCTGATGCACAGTCTTGCCGCTTTCGTATTCAACATTGGTGTCATAGCCTTCACCATCAATGCATTGAGCGGAGCGAGCTAGCCAGTTGCCGTGTCTTGCGGCTGAGGCTAAGCGCAGGTCATGCGCATTGACCTAATCCCCGCCGGCAATAACCCGCCCCACGAAATCAACGTCGTCATCGAAGTGCCGATTGGCGGCGAACCGGTGAAGTATGAACTCGACAAGGCAAGTGGCGCGCTGTTCGTCGACCGCATCCTGCACACCGCGATGCGCTATCCCGCAAATTACGGCTTCGTGCCGCATACGCTGGGCGAGGACGGCGATCCGCTCGATGCACTCGTCATCGCCCGTTCCCCGATCATCCCCGGCGCGGTGATTCGCGTGCGCCCGGTTGGCGTGCTGATGATGGACAATGACAAGGGCGGCGATGAAAAACTGATCACCGTGCCGGTTGACACCACTTTCCCCTATTACAGCGAGATAGCCGGCCACGAAGACCTGCCGCCGATCGTCACGCAGCAGATCGAGCACTTCTTCCAGCACTACAAGGATCTGGAACCGGGCAAGTGGGCCAAGCTCAAGGGCTGGGGCGATGCCGATACCGCCAAACGCTATATCGTCGAGGCAATGGAGCGCGCGGCGAAGGAAGGTTAGTCGGACATCTCCACCTGCTTTTCCGCATCAAAGGCAATTGGCAGGCCTTTCAGACCCCATACCCCGAAAAACGGACGCCAGGCACTCGGTCCGGTGCGGCGCGGGTTATGGATGCGACGGGCGATCTGGTGGAGCCCTTCTTCTATTTGCGCGCGGGCAATGAACTGGCCGAGGCAGATGTGGACGCCGAGGCCAAATGTGATGTGCTTCTTGGGGCTGGTCCGCTCGGGATCGAAGCTGTCGGCATCAGCAAAAGCGCCGGGATCGCGGCCCGATATGCTGACCGGGAAGAACAACAGCGTGTCCTCGGGGAAGGTTACACCGCGATATTCGAATTCTTTGGTCACAACGCGAGGGATCGTCGAGGTGGTCAGATGGCGGAAGCCTTCCTCCATGATCTTTTTCGCAAAGGCCAGGTCTTCGCCGCAACGCCTGTAGAGGTCAGGCCGGTCGATCAGCACGTTCATCGCGAGCGTCAGTGCATTCTTCGAAGTGTCGTAACCGGCAACGAACAGGAAGATCAGCAGATCAAGCAGCTCGCGCTCTGACAGGCCATCAGCCTCGCGCGTCTTGAGCAGCACGTCGAGCATGTCCTCCTCATCAGGCAAGTGCGGTGCCTTGCGCCGCCCAGCGACAAGATCCTTCACAAAGGCGTCGAGCGTGTCGAAAGCGGCGACCAGATTGGGCAGGAACTGCTTGTTCATGCTCAGGCTAAGCCCGAAGGCCTCGAGGCTGCCGCGCAGCTGCGGGATCACATCAGGCGATGCGCCGACCAGTCCGCAGAAAACGGTAATCGGGAAATTGGCGGCAAAATCCTCGAAGTCGAACGCGCCTTTGGGCACCCATTCGTCGAGTTGTTGCTCGATCACCCGCTGCATCAGCGCGCGGTGGCGATTGGCCTGCTGCGGCGTGAACGCGGGGGCGAGGACCTTGCGGATGCGCTGGTGCGAATCGCCGGTCTGCGCCAGCAGACTTTCCAGCTGGAAGCGCCCCCAACTGGTTTCGCGTGCCTCCATGATATCGACCACACTGCGATAGGCACCGACAAGATTGCGGTCCATCTGCAGCACATCGCGCATGGCATCGTATTGCGTGACAACAATGCCGTAAGGGCAAGTGGCAAGCCAGGGATGCTTTTCGCGCGCCTCGGCGAAGCGGGGCAGGGGATCATCGGCGAAACTCGCCTCGTCCATTGGCAGGTAGGGCAGTTCCAGTGCGGTGACGTCTGGCATGGCATCGACTCTCCAGACTGGATGGTAGTCTAGTCGAACCGCGCCTGCAACATCCGCCATGATGCCCGCAGGCCAAGCGCATCGCCGCCCTTTGGCCGACCGGGCTTGGCGACAGGGCGCCAGGCGAACGTATCGAAATGCGCCCAGTCGCTGCCTTCGGGCACGAACCGGTCAAGAAACAGCGCGGCGACCGAGGCACCGGCAAAGCCGTTAGTGTGGGAATTGTTCAGGTCGGCAATGTCGGACTTGAGGTACTCGCGGTAGCCGTCCCATAGCGGCAATTGCCAGCAGGCATCATCGGCCTCCTTTCCGGCGGCGAGCAGCGCCTGCGCCGTGGTATCGCGACGGGCAAACAGCGCGGGCAGGTCTGGTCCCAGCGCGACCCGCGCCGCGCCGGTCAGCGTAGCGAAATCGATGATAAGTTCCGGGGCTTCCTCGCCTGCGCGGGCCAAAGCGTCGCCCAGCACCAGCCGGCCTTCGGCATCGGTGTTGCCAATCTCGACCGAAATGCCCGCGCGCGAACGCAGCACATCGCCGGGGCGGAACGCATTGCCCGAAACTGCATTTTCAACTGCTGGCACCAACACATGCAGCCGCACTTTCAAACCGCTAGCCATGATCAGGCTGGCGAGCGCGAGGGCATGCGCGGCACCGCCCATATCCTTCTTCATCAGCAGCATGGCCGAACTTGGCTTGATATCGAGCCCGCCCGAATCGAAGCATACGCCTTTGCCCACAATGGCGAGACGCGGGTGCTTGGCATCGCCCCATTCCAGCTCGATCATGCGCGGGGCGTGGCTGCGCGATGCTGCCCGACCGACCATGTGGACCATCGGAAACTCGCGCTCCAGCGCGTCGCCGCGAGTCACGCGGATTTCGGCCCGGTGCGCCTTGGCAAGCGTTTCGGCTGCTGCTTCGAGATCGGCCGGCCCCATGTCTTCAGCCGGCGTATTCACCAGATCACGAACCCAGTTGGTCGCTTCCGCTTCGGCCAGCGCCGGGCCGATGGCCTTGGCCTCTCCCGACAGCAGCACCCGCGCGCCTTCGCTGACCGGCTGCGAGCGATACCGGTCGAAACGGTATTGCGCGCTCACCCAGCCGAACATCGCGGGGCCCGGCTCGCCGCCTGCTCGGCGATAGGTACCCGCGGGAAGGACTTCGGCGAGCTTGGCCATGCACCAGCTTGACAGGCTGGCGGGATTGGCGACGCCGCCGACGACAAACCAGCCGTCGCCGTCCGGCACAATGGCGTGTTCGTAACCGCCGCCTTCGAATTTCTGCGCGGCAAGCGCAGCGCGCTGGGGCACGCTCAGGGTCTTGAGCAAGTCGGCAAGGCCATCCTTGTTCACCAGATGGATGGCAGTGGCATTCTGGCCCTTGTCGGGCTGGATCAAGGCGTGTTTGTCGGTCATGGTGGCATCTAGCCGCAGCAGAGCTTCAAGCGCGAGAGGAAAGTGTCATGCTTCGTCAGTTGTGGGTTCCGCTTCTGCCCGTGCTCCTGCTTGCGTCCTGCCAGCAAAGCGAGACCGCGCCGCCCGCGCCCCAGGCAAGCGCCAGCGAAGTCGCGGCGGCCAGCGCCCCCCCCAGCGCGGCGCCGCCGGCCCAGACCTCCGCTGCCGGCGCGCGCACGGTGGAGGAAGAGACCGCGCTTTACAGTTTCGACTACAGCTATCCTGCACAGGCCGGGGCAATCCCGGCGCTTAAAGCCATGCTCGATGCCGCTATCGTGGAGCAGCGCAGCGCGTTGACGCAACAGGCGCGGGAAGGGCGCGAGGAGGCGAAGAAGGTCGGCTTTGATTTCAACCCGCATGGCAGCTCGGTCACCTGGCAAGTGGTGGCCGATTTGCCCGGCTGGCTCAGCCTCTCGGCGGCTTCCGGCAGTTTTTCGGGCGGCGCGCACCCCAATCACGGCTACGACGCGATGATCTGGGACAGGTCGGCGAACCAGCGGCGCAAGGCAAGCGACCTGTTCGCATCCCCCGCCGCGCTCACCCGCGCCATCCGCGCGGACTTTTGCCGCGTGCTCAACAAGGAGCGCGGCGAACGGCGCGGCGAGCCGGTGAAGGCGGGCAGCACGGAATTGTTCGACGAATGCATTGATCCGGTGAAAAGCACAGTAATCCTCGGCTCTTCGAACAAGCGGACGTTCGACCGGATCGGCATCCTCGTCGCGCCTTATGAGGCGGGCCCTTATGCGGAAGGCGACTACGAAATAACGCTGCCGGTGACACAGGCGGTGCTGGCGGCGGTAAGGCCTGAATATCGCGCAGTCTTCTCGCTCAAACGATAGGCCCTCGCAATTTGCCGCCGCAATCGCTAGATCGCGCCCCATGACCACTTACCAGACAGTTGCCGCGCACGAGACCCAGCTGCGCGACGGCACGATCAAACTCAATGGCCCGGAGGCCTTTGCAGGCATGCGCGCCGCCGGG
>JANLSP010000131.1:0-2835 GCA_031362485.1 Novosphingobium sp. | reverse complement strand
CAGCCAGCCAGCAGCGCCAAGAGCGCGAGAATCGTCCAGCGGGTTTTCCCCTTCAGGAACACCGCCGCACCGAACAGGGCGTAATACCAGACTTCATAGCACAGCGACCAATATGCCCCATTGTCGGGCACGCCGGGCCCCAGGCCGTTCTGGCTGAGGAAAGTCACGTCTCTGAGGGCCGCGAGGGCCAGGTCGGTCAACTGGCCGGTTGACTGACCGCCAGTTGGCAGGCTGGCCACTATGTGGAGAGCACAGCAGAACGCGATCGCTGGCACCGCAACCGACATGATCCGCGCAAAGCGGGCGACGGCGTAGGATTTCAGATCGGTCTGCCGCTCGGCAATGGCAGCGGCGATAACCAGGCCCGACAGCACAAAGAAGATGATCACGCTGACATGCGAAGCCCGACCGCTCAGCAACGGCGGCCCGTCATAGAGCGGTATTCCGCCGCTTGCATGGACAATCAGGACAACGAAAGCGCAGACAAACCGGAGCAGGTCCAGCACGATCGACAAAGGCCGGGTTATGAATGGCTCGGACATCCTGCCCCATTAGCCAAGACGCGCCTAAATTTGGGTTAAGCCGACCTGTCGGCGACGGGTGCCGCCGGTAACTTCAGACCATCGCAGCGATCGCCTGCGCGAGCGCCACATCACGCTGGCTGAGCCCTCCCGCATCATGCGTCGTCAAGGTGATGTGCACCCGGCCATAGACATTCGACCATTCGGGATGATGGTCCGCCTTTTCCGCCGCCAGCGCCACCCGGGTCATGAAACCGAAGGCTGCGATGAAATCGGCGAACTTGAAGTCGCGCGCAATCGCCAGCCCATCTTCTCTAAGCAACCAGCCTGGCAGCTGCGCCAGCGCCGCGTCTCGTTCGTCCTCGGTCAGTCGGGCAATCGGCATGGTGAGCACTCCTTGGCAGAACAGTAGGTTTCCCCTATCGCGCCGCTCCATGCAAGCATGCTCCCTCAGTGCCCAAGACCTTGCCTGCAGGCGCGGCGACAGAGTGCTGTTTGCCAGCGTGACGCTGGCGCTGGAGCGGGGCTCTGCGCTGCAGATCGTCGGAGCCAACGGGATTGGAAAATCCAGCCTGCTGCGTATTCTGGCGGGGCTTATGCCGGCGTGGCAAGGCCGGGTCGAGCGGACCGGCGTTGTGGGCCTGATCGACGAACGCGCGGCGCTGGATCCATCGTTGCCGCTGGGAAAAGCGCTGGCGTTCTGGCAGCGGCTTGACGGCGGCGCGGACAATGCGGCGGGCCGGCTGGGCCTCACCCATTTGCTCGATGTGCCGGTGCGCTATCTTTCCACCGGCCAGACCCGCCGCGCAGCCTTTGCCCGGCTGATCGGCCAGCGTGCCGCCATCTGGCTGCTCGACGAGCCGCTCAATGGGCTGGACAATAACGCGGCACGGCTCGCCGAGGTGCTGGCGGCAGAGCACTGTGCTGCCGGCGGTATCTGCCTGATCGCCTCGCACCAGCCATTCGCGCTGCCGGGGATGGCACGGCTGGATCTGGCGGAATTCGCACAATGAGTGGGCAACTCTTCCAGCTGTTGCGCCGCGATCTTGCCATGCTGCTCTCGGGCGGGCGCGGCGGCGGGGCCTTGCTGCCGGTGCTGTTTTTCCTCGCGGTGGCGATGCTGTTTCCCTTTGCCGTCGGCCCCGACGCCGAAATACTCGCGCGCACCGGCGGCGGGGTGATCTGGGTGGCAGCGCTGCTCGCGGCAGTGCTCCCACTCGACCGGCTGATCGAGCCCGACATCGAATTGGGCTTCTTCGACCAGTGGGCCTTGCGCGGGATATCCGAGCAATGGATCGTCCTGGTGCGCATCCTCGCACACTGGCTGAGCTTCGGTCCGCCGCTGATGCTGGCAGCGCTGCCTGCTGCCGCGCTACTCGGCCTGACGGGCGAGACATTGCGCATGGTCGAGCTAGGTCTTCTGGCGGGAACCCCGGGCCTTGCCGCGCTGGGCGTGACCGTCGCGGCACTGACCGCCGGGCTGAAAGGCGGCGCGGCGCTTGGCGGCCTGCTGGTGATCCCGCTTGCGGTGCCACTGTTGATTTTCGGCGCGGGCAGTCTGTCGAGCGCGGGGGACAGCGGGCTGGCACTGACGGCGGCGGCAAGTCTCGCGCTGCTTGCGCTGACACCGTTTGCGGCCGGCGCGGCGATCAGGAGCGGGCGGGGATAAGATTCGTCAATAGGGCGGCTTGTCCATCCCCTTGGGGCTCAGTGTAAACACCTCGCAGCCATCTTCGGTGATCCCAAGCGTGTGCTCGAACTGCGCGGACAGCGAACGATCCCGCGTCACGGCTGTCCAGCCATCATCAAGCAGCTTCACAGCCGGTTTGCCGAGATTGATCATCGGCTCGATGGTGAAGAACATCCCCGGCCGCAGCACCGGACCGGTGCCTGCTCGCGCGGCGTGAATCACCTCGGGCGAATCGTGGAACAGCCGCCCGATGCCATGCCCGCAGAACTCGCGGACCACGCCGTAACGGTTCTTTTCGGCGTGGCGCTGGATCGCCGCGCCAATGTCACCCAGATGCTTACCGGGCTTGGCCTGCTCAATCCCGAGCATCAGGCATTCGTAAGTCACCTCGACCAACCGCCGCGCCTTCAAAGCCACATCGCCGACCAGATACATCCGGCTGGTATCGCCGTGCCAGCCATCGAGCAGCGGGGTGACGTCGATGTTGACGATGTCGCCGTCCTTGAGCGTCTTTTCGCTCGGGAAGCCGTGGCACACGACATGGTTGATCGAGATGCAGCACGAGTGGGTATAGCCGCGATAGCCCAGCGTCGCCGGTACCGCGCCGCCCGCCAGCGTCATCTG
>JANLSP010000045.1:0-4697 GCA_031362485.1 Novosphingobium sp. | reverse complement strand
AGGTCAGCTTTGAAACCCCCGAATATACCGCCAATGCTGATGGTCTGGGCACGCTGCGGATCAGGTTGGTCGCATCGTTGAGATCGCCGTGGTGGAGAATAAGCCGCTGGTGTTCGACATGCGGGTCCTGATAGATATCCTCGATGCGCCCGGTGTTGAACGAACTGGAGCGGCGCTTGGTGCCGTGGACGGTATAACCCTTTTCCAGCAGCAGACGCGCGAGATAAGCGCCGTCTTGCCCGGTAATGCCGGTTACCAGTGCAATCTTGCCGGAAGAAGCGGTCATGCAGCCCGGTCAGTTTCGCTGGGGAACTGAAAACGAGCCGGTAACGCGTCCACCGCCTGCGGAGCCGCCGCCGCGACCGTCGACACTCGAGACGCCGCTGTTGAGATCGATCACCAGCCGGCCGCCATTAAGCGAATCGCTCGCGCGGTTGAGCGCAACATTGCCGGCGAGCGTGATCACCCGCCGGTTGAAATCGTAGATCGCGACATCGCCCCGCGCGGTTTCGCCGCCGCGGGTGACGACCACGCCGCCGGTGGCATCAAGCCGCTGGATCTTGAGCGAACCGGAGTCGGTATAGGCGACTGTGGTCCGCGCGGCGCGCAGGCGCAGATCACCCTGGCTGATTTCGACGTTACCCGAAAGCACTACGCGCTGCTGCTTGTCCTGCAGCTCGATCCGGTCGGCGGCATAGTTCACCGGCGCATCGGTGTTGAAGGCGCCCAGACCTTGCGCGGCCGCCGCGCCGAGCGCAACCAGCGCCGCACCGACGGCAAATCCCGCCATGCCTGATCGCAAGGCCCGTTTTATCAAACCGCAATCCGCCATCCCGCGCTTTGGCATCAGGGCATCCTAACTCTGCCCGGCACCATGCGCAGCCGGGCGTTGCCATCGAGCGAAACCGTGCGTTCGACTAGATCGGCTCTTATGCCGTTGGCGGAAAAAGTGCCAGACGGAACCTCACCGGAAATACCGCCCGTCCCCGCCACGCGGCGGTTCCTCATGTCGATGGTCACGCCGCTCGCGCTAAGCCGATAGCCGTCGCTGGTCGAGAAAGTCACCGGGCCATTGACTGTGACGGTGTCGGAATCGAAATTGTAGCGGCCATCAGGCGCTACCAGCCGCGCCGGGCCTTCCGCCATGATCAGCGATGCGGCGAGATTGCTCATCTGCACCGCTGGATCGCCCGCCTTCACCTGTACAGCGCTGCCGGCAATGACCGCAAAAGGCCGCCCCTGGGCATCTCGCCCGCGATAGGTGGCGTTGGCGACGCGGATCCGTTCCGGCGCGATGGCAACCTTGTGCCGGTCGAGCAGAAAACTGATCTCGCCGCGCGGGCTGAGCGGCGAGAGGATCATCACCGCAGCAATCACCCCGATCGCGGCAGGCAGCGCCGTCGCGAGAAAACGGACCAGCCGGTCATGGAACCCGCCAGGCAGGGCAAACTGCTGGCGGCGATCACGCATCTGGTCAGCAGCGAGGGTCACAGCGCGCTATCAGGCCGATTCGTGGCTGAAAATGTCATGGTCGGGCCAGCCAGCGAGATCTAGCCGGGCACGCGCGGGCAGGAAGTCGAAGCAGGCCTGCGCCAGATCCGTGCGGCCCTCGCGCGCCAGTCGCTCAACCAGAATGCCGTGCATTTCGTGCAGATAACGCACGTCTGAGGCGGCATAATCAAGCTGGGCTTCCGAAAGCACGGCTCCGCCCCAGTCGCTTGATTGCTGCTGCTTGGAAACTTCCTTGCCGAGCAGTTCCTTGACCAGATCCTTGAGCCCATGACGGTCGGTATATGTGCGGACCAGCTTGCTGGCGATCTTGGTGCAGAACACCGGTGCGGCGACGACACCCAGATAATGCTCGATCGCAGCCAGATCGAACCGCGCAAAATGATAGAGTTTGAGCCGTCCGGGATCGGCAAGCACCGATTTAAGATTCGGCGCGGCGAACGTGCTGCCGGGTGAAAACCGCACGAGATGCTCATCGCCCCCGCCATCTGAAATCTGCACCAGGCAAAGCCGGTCGCGCGGGGTAATGAGCCCCATGGTTTCGGTGTCGATCGCAACGGGGCCTGCGCCAAGCACGCCAGCGGGGAGGTCGTCTTCGTGAAGGTGGACAGCCATGGTCAGGGTGCTTAGGCGAGGCAGGTCCCGCAAGCAACAGGCCAGAACTGAACAGGAGAGCCACATGCCGCAGAGCGATGCCGTCCCGGAAAGCTGGCGCGCCGCGCTGGATACGGTGCTGGCAACGCCGGAAGCACGGCGGCTGGGCGGCTTTCTGAAAACCGAGGAAGCCGCTGGCAAACACATCTATCCGCCGCGCGGCAGCCGGTTGGCGGCGTTGGCGCTGACCCCGCTTGATGCCGTCAAAGTTGTGATTCTGGGGCAAGATCCCTACCACGGGCCGGGGCAGGCGCATGGGCTTTCCTTCTCGGTGCCCCGCGGCGTGCGGGTGCCTCCCTCGCTGGTGAACATCTTCAAGGAACTCTCCGCTGATCTCGGCCTTTCGCCGCCCGGCCACGGCAATCTGAAGGGCTGGGCGCGCGAAGGCGTGCTGCTGCTCAACAATGCGCTGACTGTCGAGGAAGGCCGTGCCGGATCGCACCAGAACCTCGGTTGGGAAGCAATCACCGACGCGGCAGTCGCAGCCGTGGCAGCCCGCGATGTGCCCAGCGTTTTCCTGCTGTGGGGCAGCCACGCACGCAAAAAGGCCGAACGCGTGCCCGGCCTCGCCGCCTCGCGCCATCTGGTGCTCACTGCCGCTCACCCCAGCCCGCTGTCCGCCTATGCGGGCTTCCTCGGCTGCAATCATTTCAGCCAAGCCAATGCTTTCCTCGAAGCGCAGGGGCGCGGGGCCGTAGAATGGCGGCTGGACTAGCGCAGCCAGTCAAGCGGATCAGGCAGCAGCCTCGAAAGTGACCGGCAGGCCGCGAATACCCCAGGCACCCGGAAATGGCCGCCAGCCCATGGGACCGCTCGACTGCGGGTTGCGCAAGCGGGCAGCGATGAGATGCAGGCCCTCATGGATCTGGGCGCGGGCGATATATTGGCCGAGGCAGATATGCGCGCCCAGGCCAAAACCAATATGCGGATTGGTCTGCGCGCGGTCCGGATCGAAGCGCTCCGCGTCGGCGACATGGCGCGAGTCCTGCGTTGCGACGCTCAGCGGGAACCAGACAGTCGCATCCTTTTCCAGCACGACGTCGCGATAGGTGATTTCCTCGCTGACGACACGCTGCGAGGATGTCGTGCTGTGATATCGAAAGCTCTCTTCGACTACCTTGCGGGCGTATTCGTAATTCTCCCCGCAGCGACGATAAGTGTCGGGTCGTTCAAGCAGCAAATGCATGGTCAGGGTCATCATGTTCTTCGAGGTGTCGTAGCCGGCAACGAACAGGAAGATGAGGATATCGGCCAGTTCCTGATCAGTCAGCCCGCCGTCCGCCTGTGCCGCCATCACCAGATCGAGCAGATCCTCCTCGCCAGTCGCGGGCCCCCGTGCGCGCCGAGCGGCGATCAGGCCCTCGACAAACCGCTCCATGGTTACGACGCCCTCCTGCATAGCCGGCAGCCAGCGCCGGTCCATGCTGGTGGAAAGCCCGATGGCCTCCATTGCCGATCGCAGCCCGGGGATCACTGCGGGATCTGCACCGATCAGCCGGCACATCACAGTGATCGGGAAATAGGAGGCGAATTCTTCGAAATCGAACGACCCTTTGGGTGCCCATTCGTCAAGCAGGCCAGTAATCACTTCGCGCATCAAGGGGCGGTGCATATTGGCCCGGCGCGGGGTGAACGAGGCTGCCAACACATCGCGAATGCGTTTGTGAGAAGCACCCGATTGGCTGAGCATATGGCGCTGCTGAAAATTGCCCCAGGGCGTGCCTTCGGCCTCCATGATCCTGACGATCCCGTCATAGAGCATGCCCATCTTGCCTTCCATGGCGAACAGATCGCGCATCGCCTTGTAGTCTGTGACGACATAGCCGAGCGTCCAGCGGGCGAGCCACGGATGCTGCCCGCGCGCTTTGGCGAACTGGGGGAAGGGGTCCACCGCAAAGGCGTCCTGGTCCATTGTCAGGAACGGAAGATCAAGCTCTGCTGCCTGCTGCATCGCGGGTGCCTCTCATCTCGGCTCTGCCTGGCCGTTGGCGAGAGAGTGACACACGATGCGCGCAAGGCAAAGCGGCAAAGGCCGACCTGTCAGGTCATTGCCTTGCCGTCCGCAGCCCGAACCGGGATACCGTCCGGCTCGAAGTGATCGAGGCAGAACACATTGACGCCATAGGAATCAGGCGCAACACGCTTTCTGTGGAACGGATAGATGCCGCAGTGCTTGCAGAAAAAGTGCCGCGCGGTGCGGGTGTGCCATTGATATTCGGTCAGGCTCTCCGCGCCTGCGAGCAGCTCGAAGCGGCTTTCGTGCACCTGGACCATCAGCGCGTTCTTGCGCCGACAAATCGAGCAGTCGCACATGGTCAGCTCGGGAAAGGTGCTGGTAATGGCGAACTGGACAGCGCCGCAGTGGCACGATCCGGTGTGGCGGGTTTCGGCGCGGGTCATCGGGCGATCTGTAGCAGCCATGGCCTCAGCCGCGCCAGCGCTTCCGCCACCTCAGCGGTCGAAACGGCAAAGCTGAAGCGGACGAAGCGGCCGCCGTTCACCGGATCAAAGTCGATCCCGGGTGCGGTGGCAAC
>JANLSP010000151.1:0-5593 GCA_031362485.1 Novosphingobium sp. | reverse complement strand
CCCGGCCGCGCCGGGTCAAGCCGCGCGGGCTTCAGTAAGCCGCCACCTCGGTCCAATCGACCTGCACCGTTGCCTGCCAGGTGCCAGTGGCAGGCACCGCGACCGAGCGGATCGAGAAGCCTTCATTCTGGGCCAGCACCAGCGGATGTTCTTCTCCGGGCAGGTTGGAAAGTAGCTGGGTTCCCGGCGGGACGATCTGGCCGTTGAGCGAGGCGGTGATCGGGCCGGGAGCCATCAGCATCGCCAGCGCATTACCTTCCAGTGTCTTGGTACCCGTGCCCAGCGCCGCCGTGGTGGCCACCCTGATATCGCCGGATGCAACCAGCGAACTGCCCATCGAAGTGCGCTTCTTGAGTAGCGCGGCGGGCGAGATCGCCGTGCCCCCCGTTCCCGCCGCGCTCCAGCCCGTCGACTTCACCAGGTCAATCTGCACCGGGACTCCGGCGGCAAAGTAAGTGGTAGAGACACATGCCGAAATGCGCACCTCGTTGATGACGCAGATGCGGGTTGCATCAGCCCAGCGGAACTGAAAAATCTCCGCATTGGCGGCAAGTGCGGCAGGCAGCACGCCGGTGCCGACGCCAAGCGAATAGTGCCCGAGCGTGCTATAATCAGTGGGCCGGAGCGTTGTGCGCAGACTGCGGAATATGGCGCCGTCCACTTCGGCGATCGTTCCGCCGTTGCCTTGCAGTTGAATTGCCATGAATTATCTCCTCAACACCATTCCCAAGCGACAGTGAATGTGCCGTAGAGCAGTGTGCCTTTGCCGCCGCCTGCATCGGGGCGGGGCTGGTTGCTACCTGTGCCCGGACCGGCAAGGCGGTTGATTGCCCATTGCGGCACGACCGGTTCGCTCAACGTTCCGGTGTTTTTTGCGTAAATCGTGAAACTTGTT
This sequence comes from Novosphingobium sp., assembly GCA_031362485.1. Classification (GTDB taxonomy): domain Bacteria; phylum Pseudomonadota; class Alphaproteobacteria; order Sphingomonadales; family Sphingomonadaceae; genus Novosphingobium. Next base: position 4,698 of record JANLSP010000151.1, on the reverse strand, counting down.
GCGGGGACCACGTTGCCCGCCACAACGTCGATGGTTTCCAGCCAATGCTCGTCCGCGCTGTGATCGGCTGTGGCGGTCGCCTCGATCCAGACTCTCACCCGCGATCCGGCGGTAATGCCAGTCTGCCCGGTGATCGTCGCGCTGGCATCCGATGCGCCGGGAAAAGAGCCGAAGTTGACCGAAGTTGTGCCCGAAGTGCGACCGGAAACCAAAACTCCGTTCACCTTGAGGCTCGGCACTTCGACCAGGCCGGAAGCCCTGCTCGCCTTGATTACGTCGCCAATGTTGATCTCGTTACTTGCAGTTGCGGAACTGGTGTTCACGCCATTGCCGATCAGGATGTTCGCGCTGCCCGTGGTGGAGGTAAGGCCTGCCTGATGGCCGATGAATGTGTTGTTCGCGCCGGTGGTCAGCGCATCTCCGGAAAAATAGCCGATAGAATTGTTGTTGGACCCGTTAGTGAGGTTTTCGAGCGCAGCAAAGCCGATGGCTACATTGCGATACGCACCATTTGCGTTGAACAAGGAATAACTGCCAAAGGCGACGTTCTCATTGCCGCTGACTGACTTCCAGAATGCCCGGGCACCGAATATCGCGTTATTCTGCCCGCCCGCGTTGAGGCGGCCGGCTTCGATGCCGACCGCGACGTTGTCAGCGCCGTTCGTATTATTGAGCAGGGCAGATGCCCCAAGAGCCGTATTCCCAGACCCGGTGGTATTGTAACGAAAAGTGTCCTTTCCCAGCGCGGTATTGTTTACCCCGGTGGAATTGTTCTGGCCAGCGTAGGCACCGACTGCGGTGTTATTGTGGCCGGAAGTGTTCAGCCACAGAGCATCTGCCCCGAGGCCGGTGTTGTTGGACCCCGTGATGTTCTCAACCAGCGCATAGGCACCCAGCGCTGTGTTATAGATTCCAGTTGTCGTCTTCATCAGCGCGATGAAACCGACCCCAGTGTTTTGCCAACCGCTGGTGTTGGCGTTTCCCGCTCTATAACCAATGGCGACATTGCGACCGCCCAAAACAGTGTTGGTCGTACCCGCGCTGACCAGACTGCCGGCATCCTGGCCGAGAAAGGTATTGTAGGCAGCGACATAGCCGTTCCCGGACAGCTCATTGTTAAGCGCTTCCGCCGGGGTCGTGTTGTGCTGCGGCAAACCCCCGCCGCCGGACGCAAAAGCCGAGATATTGCCGGAAAAGCCCGAGGCGGTGATATCGGATAGCGACTTCATCAGCCGGCAACCGTGACGCGATAGGCATTGCTCGCCGGGGCAATGGCAAAGGACAGCGTAATGGTGTTGGTGTCGGTCGCCACCCAATCTGTCAGGACACCAGCGTCGCTTGCCACCTCGCGCAAGCTGACCGTCACATCCTTGGTGCCGAGCCCGTGGGTTACGGCAATCGAAGTGGCGCCGCCATCACCGACATTGGCGCTGAACTTGCGTGCCACCACCGAGCTGTCGACCGCAATGCCGGAACCCGTGACTACAATGCCGGTGTGCCCCACAGCGCTGATAACCGTGCCGGTAACGGCAATGCCGTTGCCGCCGGTATAGCTCGCACCGCCGCTGAGCTGGCCCCAGCTCTGCGCGGTCGTGCCAATGGTGATCGCGGCATCCGAAATAATGATGAAGGCCTTGTCGCCGTTCGCCGTGCCTTGCGTAACCGAGACCGAAGTGCCCGGTGCCAGCTCGCCGTTAGCATCTGCGTCGACTGCGCGGGACGGCGCGCCGCTGGCCTCCACTATATATATGCCGTTCTCGCTGGCGTCGGTCTGGTTCTTGATCAGGATGCGGTCATTGGTCGTCAGCACCACGCCGTCAATGGACAGGCCGCTGGCAAAGGCACTGGCGAGCGCGCCGTTGGTGGTGGTCGCCGCGCGCACGGGGGCCTTCCACTGCAGTCCGCGCGCGACATTGTCGACATACTGCTTGTTGACAGCGTCTGTGCTCGCGGAAGGATCGGCGAGGCCAACAATGCGCTGGGACTGGAGATCCAGCCCGTTCAAGACCTTCTTTGCCATGCGGCAGCTCCTTAAAAGATGAGGACGAAACCCGCTTGCGGGCTGGCGTGGGTGACTGTGATAGTGGTTGCGGTGGCGGCGACATCGGCGATCACTTCCTCGCCTGTCGTCAGAAACACCTGCACCATTGGCGTACGCGCCAGGGCGTGCGGCAGGATCCAGGTGGCGGCGAGCGCGGCATCACTGCGCAGCGGCGCTCCGGCCGGGCCTTGCGGCCCCTGCGGTCCGATAGGGCCGGGCGGCCCGACAATCGCCGCGACTGGCAGCTCGGGCTCGCGGGCCAGAGCCTCGGTCATGCCCTCAGGGCCGCTCCATCGCGTGCCAATGGCGCGGTCCGGAATGCGCCAGCGCAAAATCAGACTCATGCGACAGCAGCCTGCGAGAGCGCGATGAAGCCGCTCTGGTCGGTCATCTCCACTGCGCCGGAAAGCGTCAGCCTGGCGTCGACACCATAAATGCCCGCAGGCAGCGCTGCGGTGGCTGCAGCAGGCAGCGATATCAGCCAGCCCGCCAGTCCCTGACTGGTCACGGTCATGGACATGCCAGTTGCCGCATCGTCGAGCACAATTCGGTTGGCGACCACTTTTGCCGGCTTCATTTGCGCGGTGATGGCCGTGACGAGGCCGGTATCGCCCGAGGTTGCGTCGAGCGCGATCGCGATGTCCTCACCAATGCGAAAGTTGCCAATTGTGCCGTGCATGAAAGGGGCGCTCCGAGTATGGTCGCCGCAGCTGGGGCGTAGGCCCGCTATCCGGGAATCCCGGGCAAGCGCCGTGCTGCGGCAAAATGGAATTCAAACAGGATGATCATGCGACAACCGCCCGGCCCAGCCGACGCGATTCGCCATCATGTCAGCAGTTTTACAACCAACGTGACGATGTAGGAAAGTTATTATTACCAGATTGGTTCATATATTGAAGGCGCAACAGGGATTGGAACTGTATCCCCACCCGGGTCACTCCTCGATGAAAATCCCGGATCAACTTTCATTGCAATTCGACAATGGTGCTGCCCAGCTGTTGACGGACAGCTTATCGGCCACCCCCTTGCGGCGGTAGTCTGGTTATGCAAGTAAGTGTACTGTACGGAAATCGTTGACGCATGTGCCTTGAATCCGGGCGGGTTTTCCAAGTAAGATGAAGGTCAAGATATGGCGCTTCCCAAAATCCTGCAGGGTCTGCCGAAAACTCTAAAGTTTTACGTCCGTTTCACGCCATCGTTCACCCGGATCGGCTATGCGGCCAGACTAATCCCTTTCCGGCCGATCGCAGGAGATTTTTCCGGGCAACGCTGGCTGATCACCGGAGCGACCGGCGGCATTGGCAGGGCTGCCGCACTGTTGGCTGCCGGAAAAGGAGCTCAGGTATTCGCAGTTGGTCGCAACCTTGACGCCCTTGAGTCGCTGGCCGTCGAAGGCGCGGGGCTGGCTGGGACGATAACACCGGTCGTGTGTGATCTGTCATCAGTCGCGGCGATTGAGAAGATGGCCCGAAATTGGAAAATAGGCGATGAAATCAATGTTCTCGTCAATTGCGTCGGAATCCTGAATCGCGCATACTCTGCGACAAAAGAAGGGTTTGAAACGACCTATACCACCAACCTGCTGGGCCATTTCCACCTTACTGAAACCTTGGCCGAAGTCGGTTGCATGGCCAAGGGTGCGTCGATTATCAATGTTACCTCAGGCGGGATGTTCAATGTCCCGTTCAACCTGGCAATGATCGATCAGGTTGGGAGTGGGTTCAACGGGTTTGCCGCCTATGCCTCGCACAAGCGCGCCCAGGTTGCGCTGACCGACTATTGGCGCGCGGCATTTCACTATCTGAATGTGGATGCCTATGTGGTCCATCCCGGCTGGGCCGATACGGCCGGAGTCCAATCGTCGCTACCGACGTTTCGCAAGATCCTGAAACCGATCCTGCGCAACGCGAACCAGGCAGCTGACACGATAATCTGGCTGGCAGCGACAAGGCCCAAAACGACTGAGGACCGCGTCTGGTTTGACCGTAAGCTGCGCACAACTCACGCCTACGCTCATACGCAGCGGCCGCAGACAACTGTCCCTGCGCTAATCGCGCGCCTCAATGAAGATCGAAAGCGGGCGTTGGCAGGGAGTTAAATGTTGGACCCCAGCATGTGATGATGAAGAATTGTCATCAGCACACGGGATGCAACGATCATGAACGCTCGGCGCAACCCATCACGCTGCCGCTGGTCGGCACTCTCAAGAGCTGGCAATTGGCATTCATGGTCGTCAGTTTGTCCGGACCGTTGCTGCTCGTCGCCTTGAGCGCGCTTCGCGAACCCACGCGCCAAGAAGTGATGGGCTACATGGACGGACCGTCGGAGCCCATGCTTTAACTCCTGCGCAAGCACTGGCTTGTCTTGTCGCTTTTGGTGGCCGGATATTCGCTGCTTGGCCTCGCTATCGCTGTATACCTTGTTTGGACGCGAGCTCTTCTGATCCGCTCTTATGGTGGGGCGATTGGACGGGTGGACGTCGTTTTCGGTTCTATCGCGCTTCTATTCAGCTTCGGTGGTGTTCTGGCTGGTAGCTGGTTAGACTGGCCGCTTGGCCAAGACGGGGCGCAAAGTCGGAATCTTGAGAGTGGCGATCGTCGGCGGGGCCCACCGCTATCCATTTGCAGTGGCGGCCCCATTCGAACAAAATTGGCGCG
>JANLSP010000675.1:0-3483 GCA_031362485.1 Novosphingobium sp. | reverse complement strand
TGCAGGCAGTTCCACTGGTGGAGTCCGGAGGCATCCCACAGCACCGGGCCGCCATTGAGCATATGCATATTGGGCCGGAAATAATACTGGATCATGCCGTGGATCCGCCGCTGTGGAATCGAGAGCGAGAACCAGACGCTTTCGTTCCAGTAGGGATTGTCGGTGCGGCCCTCGCCGAAACGGTCAGCAATGGGAAGTTCACTGGGGAGCAACGCTTTCATGCCTGCAATCCTTGCCGATGCCGCGAGATGCCGCAAACCCACCAGAGTTCCGGCGTGAATGCAACCGTTCGAAAAACGCCGCAGCGTTATTCCCAAAAGACAGAAACTGTGCGCATCATGGCCTGGTTCTAGCCAGGGGGGCGGACGCGAATGCGCGGAATTGCGCCAGCACTTGTCCTGTTACTCGCAGCTTGCGGTCCGGCGCAGGACGATGGGCCTTCGGCGCCGGGCTGGTCACGCACCCAGATCGCCAGCCTCAGGCAATGGCTGGCTGCCGCACCGCAGGAAGCCCTGCCGCTGTTCGACACCGCTTCGCTCGATGCAGCAGGGGGGCTTTGGAGCGGCGATCGCGCCAATCGGGCGGCGACTGACCTCGCGCTGAAGCTCGCCCGCGCGCATCTCAATGGCTGTGCCAATCTGGTCGAGCGCGGCGGCTGGCGCATTCCGGGCGACAAGGACGACGGTGAACTGGAAGCCAGACTGCGCCGCGCTCTGGCGAATAGTGGCAATCTCGATTCCTTCTTCGGCGCAGTGCGGCCCAACCATCCTGAATATGTTGCGCTGCAGTCGGCCTACCTAGCCGAGACCGACGCAAACCGCCGGATAACGCTTGCACGCAATCTCGAACGCTGGCGCTGGATGCCGCGCCAGCTTGGTGATGACTATGTGATGGTCAATATTCCGGCTTTCGAGGTTGGCCTCTGGCGGCAGACCGAGCGCGTAAAAAGCTGGCCAGCGGTCGTCGGCAAGCCGGCGACAGCCACGCCGGTGTTCGGCTCGACAATCACCCATGTCATCGTCAACCCCTGGTGGGAAATTCCCCCAAGCATCGTTGCCGAAAACGGCGGCCGGTTTTCTGCGCGCGGCGGCTACGTACGCACGGCATCCGGCCACTGGCGGCAAAAGCCGGGCCCGGGCAATTCACTGGGCCAGATGAAAGTTTCGATGGCCAATCCCTATAATATCTATCTGCACGATTCGCCGGCAAAGAGCCTGTTTGGCCATAGCCGGCGTGCCTACAGCCATGGCTGCGTGCGCGTCAGCGATGCGCTCGGTTTCGCCGCAACGCTGCTAGAGCGCGTGGCGACGCGCAAACAGATTGAACAGATCGCCGGCCTTGCCAAGCCGGATACGCCGCGGCTGACCCTTGCCAGCCTTGGCCCCACCGAACCTACTCCGCTCAAGACCGCCACGATGGCGCTGCCGCAGGGTCTGCCCGTCTACATCGCCTATTTCACGGCGGGCCGCCGCGCCGACGGGACCATGGCAATCGAAAACGATGTCTATGGCCGCGACATGCTGATCGCGGATCCGACCGATCCGCACCGTCAATGCAGCCCCTGAAGCGCAATTGGGAGAGAGAATGGAGCAGGATCTGGCGGGCAAAACTGCCCTGGTAACCGGTGCGAGCCGGGGTCTGGGCAGCCACATTTCCGAGCGGCTGGCGGCGGCCGGAGCGTTGGTGGCAGTCAACTATGCCAGCGACCGCGCGGCAGCCGAGGCGACCGTGGCGCGGATCGCGGCGGCGGGCGGGCGCGCCTTCGCCGTGCAGGGAAAGCTCGCCGGCGAGGCCGAAGCGGCGTCGCTGGCAAATGCTGCCGAAGCCGAATTTGTCGTCCGCGGCAACTCTCCTGGCCTCGACATCCTTGTGAACAACATCGGCGGGGGAAACTATGCCGCGATCCTCGATGTCGATGAGGCCTTTTTCGATGCGACCATGACCAACAACGTCCGCGCCGCCTTCTTCCTGACAAAGGCGCTGCATCCCCGGCTCAATGATTTTGGCCGGGTGATCAACCTCTCCTCGGCCGGCTCGCGGCTGACCGATCCCGGGATCATCGTCTACACCATGGCCAAGGCAGCGGTGGAAGCATTTACCCGTGTCCTTGCTGCCGAACTTGGCCCGCGCGGTATCACGGTCAATGCCGTGTCGCCCGGGTTTACTGCCGGCCCGACCAACGATTACATCGTGAAGGATCCGGTCGCGGCCAAAGGCGTGACGGATGTCACGGCGCTGAGGCGCTTCGGCCAGCCTGAGGAAATCGCCGACATTGTTTATGCGCTCGCCTCGCCGCTCGGACGCTGGGTAACGGCGCAATGCGTCGAGGCCAGCGGCGGGTTTCGGTTGTGAGAGGATAACGACATGCCAAGGGTAGTTCGTTTCCACGAGTTTGGCGGCCCGGAGGTGCTCCGGCTTGACGAGCTTGATATCGGCGAACCCGGCCCAGGAGAAGCACGCATCCGGGTGGGCGCATTCGGGCTCAACCGGGTCGAGGCCTATTTCCGGGCCGGGGCATTCATGCCGCCACAAAAGCTCCCCTCGAGTATCGGTTATGAGGCAGCAGGCGTGATCGAGGCAGTCGGTGAGGGCGTGACCGAGTGGCGCGCGGGCGACCGCGTCGCAACGCTATTCGGGCTCGAAATGGACCGCCACGGCACCCATGGCGAGGTGATTCTTTATCCCGCAGACATGCTCGTGGCCGTGCCCCTGACCCAGTCGCTGACCGAGGCTGCGGCAAGCTGGATGCAATACGGCACTGCTTTCGGCTTGATCGATATTGGCAGGATTGCGGCAGGAGATACGGTGGTGATCAACGCCGCTTCATCCTCGGTGGGCCTGGCCGCGATCCAGATTGCCCGGGCCGAACGGGCCATTCCCATTGCCATCACGCGCACCTGCGACAAGGCCGGAGCGCTGCTCGCAGCGGGTGCGGCGCAGGTCATCGTCAGCGATGAGGAAGATGTGCCGGAACGGATTATGGCCCTGACCGGTGGCGCGGGTGTGCGCCTTGCCTTCGATGCCGTCGCCGGAGCGCCGCTCGCCGGACTGCTTGCCGCCATGGCCCCGCGCGGCACGGTGATTGTCTACGGAATGCTGGCTGGTTTTTCCTTTGAGCTGATGCTGCCCGTGATGATGCTGGGCAATCTTGCCCTGCACGGCTTTTCCGCCGACCGTCTCATCAGGGACCCCGCAGACCGGGCGCGGGTGACAAGCTATGTGTCGCGCGGTCTGGCCAGCGAGGCGCTGACACCGGTGATCGACAGCACATACGAACTGGCGGACATCGCCGAGGCGCACCGCCGCCTTGAGAGCAACCTGCAGCTCGGCAAGATCGTTGTCACAACCGCCACGGCGGGAGAATGAGATGAAGACCCTGCTCGCGGCTTTTGCTGCCCTTCTGTTTGCCGCACCGGCACTTCCCGCCACGCCCGCCAATCTCGACTGGCCGCATTATGGCGGGCAATATGACGAGGCCGGCCA
>JANLSP010000661.1:0-13039 GCA_031362485.1 Novosphingobium sp. | reverse complement strand
GCCTGGGCATGACCACGCGGCTGGAGTGGGGGACAGACGTCCTGGTGGCGCCCTATCGCAACCCCTTGCTGTTGGCGAAGATGGCGATGACAGCCTCGCTGCTGTCCGGCGGGCGCTTCATGCTCGGACTGGGAATCGGCTGGCTGGAAGGTGAATTTACCGCGCTTGGCTCGCCGCCCTTTGCCCACCGCGCCGAGGTCACTGAAGAATACCTGCGGGTCATTCGTCAGTTGTTCGAAGGACAGGGGGAACTGTCGCACGAGGGGCGCTGGATCAGCTATGACCGCATCCTGTTCGAGCCTCGACCGGCGCAGGCGTTGCCTTTGCTTGTCGGCGGCAATCATCCCAACGCCCTGCGCCGCGCGGCCTTGCTCGGTGATGGCTGGCATCCACTCTTTCTCGAGCCCGCCGGCTATGCGCGCGGGCGCTCGGAGATCGAGAGGTATCGGCGCGAGGAAGGCATTGCGCGACCCTTCCTGTTTTCCATGAGTGGCTCGGAAGCACGCATTGTACCCGGCGAGGCGGCGACTCAGCCGAAGCGGGAGGCGGCGCAAGGCACCAGCTATGCGCCGGCGGTGGGCAGCGATGCCGGCGGGCGGCAGCGTTTTATCGGCACGGCCAGCCAGGTGCGTGATGATTGCCTCGCGCTGGCTGACGCCGGGGTGGAACAACTTGTGCTGCGTTTTGCCGTGCCGCAAGACCCGAACATCGGTCCCGATGAACATGTCGAGCAACTGCGCCTGTTTGCCAACGGGGTGTTGCCCCACCTTTGAGGAAGGACGATTTACATGGCCAAGGTATGGCACACTGCGCGGCGACCGAGCGGCGAATTGCAGGACGGCGATTTCGAGCTCCGAGAAATTCCCGATCAGCCCTTGGCCGAAGGAGAGGTGCGCGTGCGCAATCTCTGGCTCTCAGTCGATCCCTATGTGCGCGGGCTGCTCGACGATGAAGGCAGCTATATGCCGACAATGCCGCTGGGCTCCGAGGTTCCGGGGGGCGCCGTGGGCGAAGTGACCGAGAGCCGCGCGGCGGCGCTTCCGCTCGGGACTATGGTCCTCCACGACGCAGGCTGGCGCGACAGTGCGACGCTAACTGGAGCGCAGTGCCGCGCGATTGGTCATTCCGATCTGCCTCCGCAGATATTCCTCGGGCATCTCGGCATGCCCGGCCAGACCGCTTATTTCGGATTGCTGGATGTTATTGATCCGCGTGCGGGTGAAATGCTGTTTGTCTCGGCGGCAGCCGGCGCAGTTGGCACTGCGGTTGTCCAGATCGCCAAAATCAAAGGCATGCAGGTGATCGCATCGGCTGGCGGCAGCGAAAAATGTGCGTTGTTGAAGGAACTGGGCGCAGACGAAGTGATCGACCGCAAGGCGCCGGGCACAATGCGCGAAAAGCTGGCCGCCGCGGCACCGGACGGCATCGATTGCTACTTCGACAATGTCGGCGGCGACCATCTCGACGCCGCCCTCGAGAGCGCACGGATCGGCGCACGGATTTCGCTTTGCGGCATGGTCAGCGGCTACGGCAGGGGCGGCATGCTGCAGCTACCCGACCCGATGCGGCTGGTGGTTCGCCAGATCCGGCTGCGCGGCTTTGTTGCCCCTCAGTTCGATGACCGGAAGAGCGAATTTGAAAGCGACATGCTGGCATGGGTAAAGTCGGGACGCCTGCGCAGCCCCGAGACTGTTCTGGAGGGCCTTCAGGCCATGCCCGAAGGCCTGCGCAGTGTACTGCGCGGTGGCAATACCGGAAAGCTGCTAATTCGCCTTTGAGGCCGCCGCGGGGGGTCTCGCCGCATCGGGCAGGGCATAGGCAATCAGCGAATCGCCAAGCCGGGTCTTCATGAGTTGATGGCCTCCTGCCGCGATCAGGACATATTGCTTGCCTGTCCGGCCGGACACATAAGTCATCGGTGCGGCCTGACCGCCCGCCGGCAGCCGCGCTCGCCACAGCTCCTTGCCTGTCCTGCTATCGAAGGCGCGCAAATAGTCATCGATCGAAGCGCCGATGAACACCAGCCCGCCTGCCGTTGCGACCGAGCCGGCGATATTCGGTGCGCCGGGCACGGCTATGCCTAGCGGCGCCTGATCCCGAGAGGTGCCCAGGGGGTGCTGCCATTTGATCGTGCGGCTGGCGAGGTCGATTGCGGTCATCTTGCCCCACGGCGGCGCGTTGCACGGAATGCCGATCGGCGAAATCATCGGCTGCGGATTGGCTGCGTAAGGCGTGCCGCGTTGCGGCGAGAACATTTTGTTGGCGCCAGCGGGCATCTTGGCCACTTCGGCCTGGGGGATGAGATGCATCACCATCGGCAGGTGCGCCGAGTTGACGAACATGGTGCCGTTGACCGGATCGATGGAGACAGAGCCCCAATCCATCACGCCGAAATTGCTCGGATACTGGATGGAGCCGCGAACCGAGGGCGGCGTGTACATGCCGACATAGTCTTCTGAACGAAACGCAATACGACACAGCAGTTGGTCAAGCGGGGTTGCGCCCCACATATCGCTCTCGCTCAAAGGCTTGCGATCATGAGGCGAGGGGAATCCAGTCGAAAACGGCTGGCTTGGAGCATAGGTTTCCGCCGGGATATTGCCGCGCGGGACCTGCAGTTCCTTGACTTCAGTCAGCGGGGCACCGGTGCGCCGGTCAAGTATATAGATGTCGCCTTGCTTTGTTGGCTGGGCCAGAGCGGGAACTTTCGTGCCGTCGGGCATCGGCATGTCAAACAGCACCGGCTGCGAGCCGATATCGTAATCCCACAGGTCGTGACGGACTGTCTGGAAATGCCAGCGGCGCTTGCCCGTGCGGCTGTCGAGCGCGACAACAGCGCTCGAATAGCGACCCAGATCAGGTGAGCGGTGCATGCCGACATAATCTGGCGTGGCATTGCCCATTGGCACATAAACCATGCCAAGCTGCGGGTCGGCGCTCATCACGGTCCAGCTGTTGGGCGAGCCACGCGTATAATGCTCGCCTGGCTTGGGCCGCCAGTTTTCGTCAATTGCACCTGAATCCCACGACCATGCGAGCTTCCCGGTCACGGCATCGTATCCCCGGATCACGCCTGAGGGTTCCTTGACTTCCAGGCCGTCGAAAATGAAGCCGCCAATCACCGCGATGCCGTTGACGATGGCGGGCGGGGAGGTGACCAGATAGAGGCCGTCCGGCGCAACTCCCAGACCATCCTTCAGCGCAACGTTGCCGCCTGTCCCGAAGTCCTTGCAAAGCTCACCCGTCAGCGCATCAAGCGCGATCAGGCGGGCGTCCACGGTCCCCATGATAATCCGGCTGCGGCATTGGCCGGGCCCGGGGCCCGCGTCGAAATACGAAACGCCACGGCACGCGAGCATGCCGGGGGCGGCGTTGTTGACCTTGGGATCATGGCGCCAGCGCTGTTTCCCAGTATCGGCGTCGAGGGCAACGACGATGTTGTGCGGCGTGCAGGCATAGACAAGGTCCCCGATCTTGAGCGGTGTTGCCTCGAAAGTGTGGAGCTTCATCTCGCCGGGATAGGCGGATGGCAGGTCGCCCGTCTTGAACTCCCAGGCCACTTTCAGCGCGCCGACATTCTGCGTGTTGATCTGGTTTGCCGGAGAAAACCGCGTGCCTTCGGGCGTGCGGCCGAACGCAGTCCATTCATCACCGGGCAGTGTGGAGACCGCGACCGGACCCGGGCTGGCTGGCATTGCCGGCAGCCGCGTCAGGCTCAATACGAACAGACAGAATGCAACAGCCGCCAGTCCGGTTGCGCCCCACGCGAGATTGCGTCCAGCTGGGCGACGAAACAGGCGCTCCAACACGACCAGCGCGGCAAACACAGCAGGGCCGACGACGCGCGGGACCAGCAACCAGAACTCACTCCCGACTTCGAAATAGGCCCACAGGCAAGTCCCGGCGAATACTGCCAGGTATGTCCAGAATCCGGAATTCGGCTTGCCGCGGATATAGAGCCAGGCTGCAGCCAGGCAGGCAATGCCCGCAATCAGGTAATAGGCCGAACCCCCCAGCCAGATCAGCCAGGCGCCGCCAATTGTCATCCAGAGTCCGATCAGGGCAAGCAAGATGCCAATGATCCGGGCGAACCAGTTGCGCTCGCCACTCGGCGCAGCAGCACTATGCGACTCGGTCATGCGGTTCCCTCCCCACGTCTTCGGACGGGCATGCTGCAACACGATTCGTCCGCCTGTCGATGGCTTATTGCGAGGCTAGATCGCACTTCGCCGGAGAACTTGATCCTATGGGTCAGCAAAACTGGCGAAGTTTCAAGAATCTGCGCCTGACCTTGCAAATACGATAGACAAGTATCTGGTTGACCGACATCTTCGCCCCAAGGAAACGGGCAGAGGCGGGTTTGGAACGCGAAATCCTTCTTTCGGGCATCGGCGGGCAAGGCGTACAGCTTGCTGCCCGGAGCCTCGCAACTGCGGCCATGCGCGAGGGGCGGCGTGTGCTGATGTTCGGCACATATGGCGGAGTCATGCGCGGCGGCGACACCGATGCAACGATAGTTATCGGCGATACATCGCTGCTCACACCGCCGGTGGTCGATCATGCCTGGGCCGTGCTGGCCATGCACCACATGAGCTGGACTGCGCTGCGTGCGAAGTTGCGGCCGCAGGGGTTTCTGCTGACTGACAGCAACGTCTTTCAGGCCAGCACCGGCCATGCCGGGCCGTCGCTGGCCATTCCCGCGATTGCCATGGCAACCGAGGCGGGAATGCCGCAGGCGGGATCGATGGTGGCGCTGGGCGCTTTTGCAGCGGCGACTGGCATCGTCGCACTGGAAACCCTGTTGGCCATAGCTGAAGAAGTGCTGCCGCCCTATCGCCGCCAGTTTGCCGAAGCCAATCGCAAGGCACTGGCTCTGGGGCATGGTGCGGTGTCTGCTGAAATTTGCAGCGCCTGGCCTTTGGTGGAGCCAGTGCTGTGAGCAGGCTCTCACGCGGCACGCTGGTGATCGATGTCGAGCGCTGCAAGGGCTGCGAGCTGTGCATCGATGCCTGCAAACCCGGCGTGCTCGCCATGACCACGGAACGGCGCAACGACATGGGCTATCTTTATCCTGAACTCGAACCCGGCTGCACTGCCTGCCATGCCTGCGCGCTGATCTGCCCGGATTTCGTCTTTCAGGTCTGGAAATACGACGAGCCCTTGGCTGCAGGAGACGAGCCGCAATGACCCGCGAACTGCTCGAAGGCTCAGAGGCGATTGCGCTGGCGATGATTTCCGCAGGATGCCGCTTCTTCGCGGGCTATCCGATGACTCCGTTCACCGAAGTTCTGGAAGGCATGGCGGAGCATTTGCCGGCAGTCGGTGGCACCTGTGTCAATGCCGAGAGCGAGCTTGAGGCAATCGGCATGGCCTGGGGAGCGGCAGCGGGCGGAGTGCGCGCGGCGACCGGTTCGGTGGGGCAGGGGCTTTCGTTGATGCAGGAGTCAATCGCCGAACTTTGTTTCGCCCGGGTGCCGCTGGTCGTGCTCAACATGGCGCGTGGGCAGGGCGACTATTTTCAGGCGACGCGCGGCGGCGGTCACGGCGACTACCGGACTGTGGTGCTCGCACCGGCCGACCTCAACGAGGCGGTCGAGCTGGTTCAGCTTGCCTTCGACATTGCCGACCGGTTCCGCAATCCGGTGATGTTTCTGGGCGATTATTATCTCGCTCATGTCGTCGAGGCAGTCGATACCGCGCCGCGCAACTATCCGCCGCTTCCGGTAAAGGACTGGGCGCTGGACGGATCGACCAGTGGCACCGGCAAGGCGCGGATCGTCTCGCCGATCATGCCGACCAAGCGCGATGCCGAGCGCTTCATCGAGTATGGCGAATATCTGGAAGCGATGGGCGGGCGGATGACCGAGCTTGCGACCGGGGTTGAGCCGCGCTTCGAGCAGGCCGGCTGCGAGGATGCCGACTATGTCGTCGTTGCATATGGCACGCCCGGCCGGATCGTGCGCTATGTCGCCGAGAAGATGCGGCGCGAAGGCATCAAGGTCGGTTTCTTCCGTCCGATCACTCTCTATCCATTCCCCGCCGAGGCGCTTGTCGCTGCGACCCGCTCGGCGCGAACAATCGGTGTTTACGAGCTCAATGCGGGCCAAATGATCGACGATGTCCGCCTGTCGGTGGGTGACCGCACGATCGAATTCATCGGTGGCATCAGCTTCGACGATTCAGGCTTCGGCATCGCTCCGGAGCTAACTCCCGCCAAGGTCGAAGCGCGGATCCGCGCTGCCATGGCCTCGGCAAAAGCGGAGCAGGTGGCATGAGCGGAATTGTCGATACCAGCACGCCGCCAACCCGTCCCGCCAGACTGGTCGATGATTTTGCGCCGCCGTTGATCCTGCCCGGTGCACATAAGCTTTGCGCAGGCTGCGGCGAACCGGCAGCAATCCGCTCTGTTGTCGAAATGATCGACGAGCTGGGATTGACCAATCGGGCAGTCGGCGTGTTTGGCATCGGCTGCTACACTTCGTTCTCGCCCGGCATGGACGTTGAAGTGCTGCAGGCGCTGCATGGCCGCGCGCCGAGCCTTGCGACCGGGCTCAAACGGGTCCAGCCCGGCAGCATTGTCTTCACCGTGCAGGGCGATGGCGACATGGTCAACGAGGGGCTGCAGGAAGCGATCCACACCGCCGCGCGCGGCGAAAATGTCACTTGCATCATGCTCAACAACGGGGTTTTCGGCGAAACCGGCGGGCATATGACGGCGACCACAGTGCTTGGCCAGCGCACCAAGAACTCGCTCGAGGGACGTGATCCGAAGAAGCACGGCTACCCGATCCGAATGGCGGAGATGCTCGCCCCGCTGGACGGCGTCGCCTATGTCGCGCGCGGGGCGACCAACAATGCCGGTAACATCTTCCAACTGCGCAAGATGCTGCGCAGCGCCTTTCAGGCGCAGGCGGACGGTATTGGCTTCAGCTTTGTCGAGATCCTGACCATGTGCCCGACCGGTTGGTTCCTCCAGACTGGCGAGGCGCCGGACTACCTTGCCGACACCCTGCAGGGTTATCACAAACTTGGTATTATCAAGGATATAGCCGTGGATATGCTGCCATGAGCGGACTGCTCGTCGGCGATGTGCTGAGGAGCAATGCCGCGCGACTGCCCAATGCCACCGCCGCCTGGCTCGATGGCGAGGCACTGACTTACGCCGAACTCGAAGTGCGGACCGCGGCCCTTTTGTCCGCACTCGCCTCTGCCGGGCTGCGGCGCGGCGACCGGGTGATCTGGCAGGCGGAAGTCACGCTCGAAGCAATTCCGCTCTATTTCGCGACAGCGCGGCTCGGAGCCATCTTCGTGCCGATCAACCCGCGCTACACTGGCGAAGAAGCAGCTCAAATCATCGCCCATGCCGATCCAAAGCTGACGCTGGGTGACAGAGCCAGCGGTCACGCCACCCTGCAGCAATTGCTCGGCCGCAAGATCGCTGATCCGGGCCGGCTTGAGCCGCCGCATGAAGACGGCGCGCATGTCATCTTTTACACCAGTGGCACGACCGGCGAACCCAAGGGCTGCATCCTCTCGCAGCGCACCCAGCGGTTGCGTGCGGGCAATCGTTCGCCCTGGCCGCAGGGCGGCGAGCTCTGCATGTTTCCGCAGTTCCACATGGCGGGTTGGACCCGGGTGCTCGAGCACTGGGTCGAAGGCAACGAGGTATCCTATGTCCGCCGCGCCGATGCAGAAGAGCTGCTGGATGCGATCACGCGCCGCCGGCCGCGATCGACCTATTGTATTCCTGCGGTCTGGCAGCGGCTGATCGATGCCGACAAGCACGGCTTTGATCTCTCGTCGTTGAAGATTGCCGATACTGGCACCTCGCAGGTGTCGACCGAATTGCTGGCGGGGCTTGCGGACCTGCTGCCGGGCGCGACAACCTCGATTTCCTATGGTTCAACCGAAGGCCACCTCGTTTGCGTTGCCGGGCCTCACGAAGGCGACCGGCGGGCGACAACTGTCGGCCGGGCCACTCCCGGCGTTGTTCTGGAGATCGATGACAGCGGAGAGCTGCTGGTCGACAGTCCCTATCTGTTCAGCGGCTATTTCCGCAACGAAGCGGCGACTGCGCGCGCAATGGCCGGCGGCAAGTATCACACCGGAGACCTTGCGGCCCGTGACGAGTACGGCTGCTACCGCATCGTCGGACGTGCCAGCGACCTGATCCGCACCGGGGGTGAGGCGGTGGCCCCGGCCGAAGTCGAGGCCGTCCTGAGCCACTGCCCGGGCGTCGCGGAAATCGCCATTGTCGGCGTCCCCGATGCGGTCTGGGGCGAAGTGGTGACTGCATATGTCGTTGCGCGGCCTGACGCCGAGATTTCGCTGGACGCTCTGCGGGCGTTTGCCGAGGGCCGGCTTGCGCCGCACAAGCTGCCCCGCCGTTTCCACCGGATCGATGCCCTGCCGCGCACAGCGGCGACTGGCCAGATCCAGCGGCGCATGCTGTTGGCAGCGTCATGACCGGCAGGCCCGGTCTCCTGATGTTCTATCCCTACATGGTGCACATGGCGGGAGAGGCAGCGTCGCGCTTCGACCTGGTCAAGATCTGGGAAGAAAGTGATGCCGACGCCGCGATTTCTGAGAAGAGCGGGACAATTGTCGCCATCCTTACCACCGGACAGGACTATCCGATCAATGCGGCGCTATTTGATCGCCTCCCGGCATTGAAGCTGATTGTTGCGGTGGGTAGCGGCTATGCCGGGGTGGATGTCACGGCGGCGCGCGCGCGCGGTATTACGGTCGCCAATGCCGGCGACACGCATAGCGGCGATGTCGCCGACCATGCCATCGGGCTGGCCTTCGGGTTGATCCAGCAACTTATTCCCGGCGACGACTATGTCCGCAGTGGAGCCTGGGAGGAAAAGGGGTTTCCGCCCCATCGCCGCGCGCTTTCGGCCGAACGGGTCGGCATTCTGGGGATGGGACTGATCGGTCAGGCGATCGCCGAGCGGCTGGTTCCGTTCGGCTGTGAGATCGGCTGGTGGGGTCCCAATCCCAAGCCCGTGCCATGGCAGCGCCACGAGAGCCCGTTGGCGTTGTCGAAATGGTGCACCATGCTGATTGTCGCGGCGCGCGGCGATTCCCTTGGGTTGGTCAACCGCGCGGTGATCGACGCGATTGGCGCCGACGGCCATATCGTCAACATTTCGCGGGGCGGCGTGATCGATGAAGATGCGCTGATCGAAGCCCTGCGCGAGCGGCGCCTGGCGGGTGCAGGACTCGACGTGTTCCGCGAAGAGCCAACCCAAGCCGCCCGCTGGCGCGATGTCCCGGGTACCATTCTCTCGGCCCACATGGCGGGCCAGACCGTCGAGGCGATGGCGCGCTTGAGGAGCGCCGCCGCACGCAACCTCCTGACTGCGCTTGACGGCGGCGCGGTCGTAAATGAGTTACTGGCATGACCCACCCGATTTGCGATGGCCCTTTGGGCGATGTGGCAACCAAGCTGCTCCACGAAGATGACCAGGTGAAGATCTGGGAAATGGCGCTCGAACCGGGCGAGGAGACAGCCCCGCACGAGCACAAGCATGATTACATTCTGGTGATCATCGAGGGCGACCGCATCGCCGGAGTGCCGCATGTCCTTTCGAAGGGCGCCTCGGCAAACTACATCGAGGCAGATGTGGAGCCGGGTGCCTGGTACAAGCTCGAGAAAGGCGGGATCGAACTCGCCCGCAATATTGGTAGCAAATACTACCGCGAACTGGTGATCGAACTCAAAAAATAGCGCCAAGAGCATCGGCACGGGAGCAATTGTCATGAATGCACTGTCGCAATCAAAGACCTATGGGCACCTCGCGGTCCACTATCGCAACCGGAACGAGGGCCATCTGGCCGCGCGCCTGCTGCGCGAGCTCGGCTTCACCGAGTGCTATTCGATGGAACAGCCGGGCGAGGGCGGCACCTTCTTCCATTTCGTCATCGATGCAGATGCCAATCGCGGCACTGACCGGATTTTCTACTTGCTTTGCATGCCCGATGTGTTGCGCTCGCTCTATGCCGAGCTTCGCAAACGACTCGGCGTCGGCACGGCTGACGAAGCTGCCGAAGTCAAGGCCTTGCGCGCGGCGCAGGCAGAAGATCCCGAATTCAATTTTCATGCTGCGGTCGTTTATCCGTCGCTGGAGGACCTCGAGGAGATGGTGCTGCGGGTGCAGCGGCTGGCCGAAGAGGATCCGGAGCTGAAGGGCCGCGTGAAAGTCACGCTCAACCGCGCCCGCCCCGGCACACCCGCGGTCGATGCACGTATGGATGCCTCACCGGTATTCGGCAATGTGACGCGCCATACCTACGGTCCGAATGGCGTGCAGGTGTTCGTCGAGACCGACCTGATCTGCGGTGGTCCGCTGGGCGATAACTGGGCCTTCGAGTTTGATTATGTGTTCCCGGGCTACAAGGACAATATCCTTAATGCGCCTTCGGTCGAGGCAGAGGTGGCGATTGCCGCCAAACAACAGGCGGGCGCCGCTTGATCCTAGGCTGACCCGAGCCCGGAGTAGCCGGTCTCGTCTGCCAGTGCTTCGTGGAACAACTGCACCCCCAGCTCGTTGCGGCCGATCAGCGCTGCTTCATGCTGGCCGTGCTTCATTCCGCGTCCGCAGCCTGCCCAGACCGGCGCATCCTCGCGCACCGCAATGCCGGCGCGGCTGGTCATGTCTTCCAGCGAGGGCATGCCTTCGGGCGCCTCCGCCTTGCCCATCCAGCCGTATCTGAAAAACGCCGAATCGCTGGTCGGCCCGGGCTCCATGAAGCCGATGTCCAGTCCCCAGGAATCGTTGGCGATAAGCACGCCAGGTGAGATCAGCCAGACTTGCGCGACATGATGCCAGTCGATTGGCTCGCCCCGCTTCAATTTTGCGCGCAGATCGTCAATGCTGTCGGTTTCGAACAACGGTAGGCAATAGCGCAGGTGCGGCCCGAAACGGTCGTAGATCGCCAGATCGACTGCTGTTGCTGTGGCGAAACGCTCACCATCCGAACCGGGATCAACGTTGAAAGTCGCCCGGTGAACGAAAGGCACATGGATCGATTCGACCACACCTTCGGCAACGCATTTCCAGTTCGCCCCGATGGGCTCATATGGCAACGCGTTGCGATAGAGCATCGTGTCCATCCCGAGCGCAGCAATCTGTGCATCGACCGGCCCGAGGTGAGCAGCGACATCGATCTCGGCACCGGGAGTGAGTATCGCCCAGATCAGGCCATGACGTTCCTCGCTGGGCAGTTCGATGAGTCCGTATTTTGCATAGTCCAGCCCGGAATTGCGCTCGGCCAGCGGCATCGCCACAAGCTCGCCTTTCGAATTGTAGGACCAGCCGTGATAGGGGCAGCTGTGCCGCCGCGCATTGCCACAGCCGCTGGCGGGCTCCGCGCCGCGATGGCGGCAATAGTTCAGAAAGACATGTGCCAGACCCTCCCGGTCGCGGGTGATCAGCAAGGAACGCTCCAGTGAGGTGCGGACCAGGAAATCGTCCGGGTCGGGCACTTCGCTCGATGCCGCGACTGGCCTCGGCTTGCTTTCAAAGATCATGCGTTCGCGCGCGGCGTGACTGGCATCGTTATAATAGTCGAGGGCGACCGTCATGCAGGCTGAGGCCAGTTCAGGGGTCTGGTCTTCGACCACACGGATTATGCGTTCAAGCAAGTAGTCGTCGATCTGTGCCATTGCGGCTCCTTTCGGAACAGCAGGAGAATAGCCCGGCGCGGCTTGCGGGTCTTGATCGCCTGGGTCAGCCTGTCCCGCTTTGGTGGCCCGCACAGTCAAGACACGACACCGACCGGCAGCTAGCTTTCGGCACAAGCAGGCGGAGGACAGGATGACCAAGATGATCAGTGCCAATCAGGCAAATGCCCCGATCACCGAATCCGACGAGGAACTGGCCGCATTGGTGGGCGATCTCAGCGCGCTGCTGTTGGCCCTGACCATTGTTCACATGAGCGGCGACATGTCGATCATCCGATCAGGCATCAAGACCGCGCCACCGACTTTCAACGGCGACACCTGGGGCTCTATCTCAGAGGCAGACACGGCGCATATCCGCAGCGAAGCCTTGCGGGTCATCAAGGCCTGGCGCGACGCTGGCTGCCCCGAGCCTTATCGTCCGAACGAAGCCGAAATGCATGAAATGATCAATTTCGCCGTGGGCATGGAATTGTCAGCTGATTATGTCCCGCTGATCTGTGAGGACATGTCCTACAACAGCGCCGACGATCGCGCTTTCCGCTGGAACAAGCCGGTTTCGGATGAGGCGAAGGCGCAGTGCCCGACCGTGATCATCGGCGCGGGCATGTCGGGATTGCTGCTCGGCATGCGGCTCAAGCAGGCGGGAATTCCGTTTGTCATCGTCGAGAAGCGCGATGGCGTCGGCGGCACCTGGTATGCCAACCAGTATCCGGGCCTCAGGGTCGATGTGCCCAGCCATGCCTATTCCTATTCCTTCCTGCAGGACCACAAGTGGCCGCACCTCTATTCGTGGCAGACTGACCTGCTCGGCTATTTCCGCAAATGCTTTGATCGCTTCGGCATCAGTGACCACGTCCGCTTCAACACGGAAGTGACGGGCGCCGACTGGGACGATGAAGCCTCGGAGTGGAACGTGGCAATCCGCAGCAAGGACGGCCGCACCGATACGCTTGTGGCGAGATCACTGGTCAGCGCCCAAGGCTTCTTCAACACGACCCATACGCCGACTTTCGAAGGGGCGGACCGTTTCAAGGGCGCGAAATTCCACAGCGCGGAATGGCGGCATGATGTCGATCTGGCGGGCAAGCGCATCGCCGTGATCGGCAACGCCGCGACGACCCTGCAGATGGCCCCGCCGCTTGCTGAGCATGCCAGCCAGCTGACCATTTTCCAGCGCTCACCGAGCTGGAGTTTCGTCAATCCCGAATATGCGCGCGAAATCCGCAGTGCCGAGCAATGGGCGATCGAGCGCTTGCCATATTACTCGGGCTGGAATCGGACCGCCGTGTTCAACTGGACGCTCGACAAGGCCGCAATGGTCATGGGTTATGACCCGAACTGGCCGCAGGA
>JANLSP010000653.1:0-3380 GCA_031362485.1 Novosphingobium sp. | reverse complement strand
GTGCCGCCCCCTGCCGCAAAATCGCCAAACGACGAGGGCATGGGCACGCGTGCCAAGGCGGCCATCCAGAGCATGTGATGCCCGATCACGGTGCGCACAGGAACCGGCGCAAATGCAGGTGCAGGTTGCGGCGGCGGCGCTTGCCGGGGCGGCGGCGGTGGCATGACCGCAAATGCGCCAATCGTACCAGACGCGTCATTCGCCGCTGCATCCTGCGCGGCGCGCGGCGAATGTGGCGTCTCCGGTTCGGGGATTGCGGGACTGGCCGGCATCGCCTGAATAGACACCTGCGATGCCGCGTTCGGGGCAACCTCTTCACTCGCGCTGAAAGCCTCAACCTGTGGGGGCTGGGCAGGCACATCGATCACGGCACTCAAGTCGATTTGCAGCCCGGCTTTGGGCTCCCACATCACCGCGCGCGCCGAAACCCAGCCGCCGAGCAGCAGCACCAGCGCAAGCAGCGGCTGGCCGCGCCGGGTGAACCCGCTCATCATGCCGTTAACGCCTGATCGGCGGGCGCGGCCGGATGGATGCCGTGCCGGGTCTTGTCCCAGCTGACTTTCTCTCCGCCAAGGCCGCGAATATAGGCAAACAGGGCCCTGCGCCCGGCGAGAATGGCAACGACATTGGCCACCGGTATGCGCAGCACCGCGATCAGCCCTTCGGCCAGGCCATATTCGCGCGCGGTGAAGGCAAAGCGCATTGTCGCGCGCCAGATGAAGCTGACAAAGCTCATCGCGATCATGAAGGCCAGCAATGGCGAGGGCGCCAGCCCATCCATCCAGCCCGCCAGCCGGGCCGCGCCGAGAATGCCCTCGATCACCAGCAGCAGATAGGCCGCCGCCAGCACCACCGCAGTGAGCGGACCGCGCCGGTCACGCAGTGCCATCCACAGCTCCACCGGCCGACCCTGCCAACCCAGCCGCTCCCAGCCCTGCAAGGCGATGCCATGAATCCAGCGCGCTTTTTGACGAACCGCAGTTTCCAGCGTTGCGGGAAAATAGCTGCGCGTCGCAACCAGATGGCCATCGGCGTCGCGCAGCCGCAGAAAACGGCTGCGACCGCCTTCGCGGGCAATCAGCAGGCCCAGTTCATAGTCCTCGGTCAGGCATTCGGAGGCAAAAGGCCCGGCCCCGCCATCGGCGATCCGCAGTCGCGCCAGATTGGCCAGCGCCGTGCGCGAAAAGCCACAGCCGACCCCGGCGGCCGGAATTGCCGCGCCCAGCGCATCGCGCACCACCAGCGTCTTGGCGTGGGCTTCGGTGAACTCGTCGGAATAGTGCCCGGCAATCCACAGCGAGCGCGGCTGTGGTTCGGGCCGCACCGGTAGCTGGACGAATTCGACTTCAGCCAGAGCCCGGTCCATAACCGCCAGCGCAGCGGGATGCACCATGTCTTCCGCGTCATGCATGATGACATTGCGATACATCACGCCGCTGCGCGCCTCATCCGCCTGTAATGCGGCATAGAGCCGGTTGAGGCAGTCCGCCTTGGTGGTCGGACCATCCTCGCCATTAACCACCAGCCGCACCCGTGGGTCGCCGCGCGCGGCGCGGATCGCGGCATCGAGCGTGGCCGGATCATTGCGGTAAATCCCGATATACAGCACGAATTCGCGCTGCTGCCAGGCGCGCAAGGTGTGGCCGATCATCGCGCCGATCACTTCGTCCTCGTGCCAGGCCGGCACCAGCACAGCGGCGCGGCCGAGGAGTGGCGACTCTGTCAGCCCGCGCGGCACCCTTTCGGCATTGGCCCGCCCGCCCAGCCGCAGCCAGAGCCATGAAATATCCACCGCAGCTTCATCTATCGCGCTGACAATAAACCAGAATGCGGCAAACAGCAGCAATTCCTGCTCTGCCACCATCAGCCACCCCAAGAGCTGTTCAAGCCCAGTCAACGCCCCGTCCGGCATTATCGCGAAAATTCCCCAAGTCCCGCACCGAATTGCCCAACCTATTGCTATTGCGCTAGTTTGCAACGATTTACGTCGGCCTCGGGAAGAATTCCAAGCCAGGGAGGTTTTGATCGTGCCGCAGCGCCGCCGTTTTGCTAACCGCATCGCCACCTGGGTGAGCCGTGCGTTAGGCGGCGAGGCAGCGGCCGGCGTGCTACTGATGGCTGCGGCGGGGCTAGCACTGGCGCTCGCCAATTCTCCGTTTGCCGCAAGCTATCACGGCGCTTTCCACCATCCCCTGGATTTCAGCCCGATTGCCAAGCTCAGCACCTGGCATCTGTGGATCAATGATGCGGCGATGGCGCTATTCTTCTTCGCCGTGGGGCTTGAGATCAAGCGCGAGGTGCTCGATGGCGAACTTGCCAGCCCCGCACGGCGCCGCCTGCCGGTGATCGCCGCGCTGGCCGGAATGGCCGTGCCGGCAGTCGTATATCTGGCAATTGCAGGGGGCGATCCCGCGCTGATTTCTGGCTGGGCGATTCCGGCGGCGACCGACATCGCCTTTGCCCTCGGCGTGCTGGCCCTGCTCGGCAAGCGCGCCCCGGCATCGTTGAGGCTATTGCTGCTGACCATCGCCATTGTCGACGATATCGGCGCGGTGGCGATCATCGCGCTGTTCTATACGGCATCGATCAAGGCAGCCTGGTTGATCGGCGCAGCGGCTTGCCTTGTGATAATGGCTCTGCTGGGCAGATTGCGGACAGGCAATGGCTGGGCCTATGCCGCACTTGCCGTGCTCGCCTGGTACTGCACGCTTCATTCGGGCGTCCACACGACCGTCGCGGGCGTCGCCGCCGCGCTGCTAGTGCCGATCAGGCTGGACAGAGGCGGCGACAGCCTGCTGCTGCGCATGGAACACGCGCTGGCGCCGTGGGTGGCCTATCTGATCCTGCCGCTGTTCGGCCTCGCCAATGCCGGCGTGGCGCTGAGCGGCGGCGCGCAGGAACTGCTCGCTGGTCTGCCGTTAGCGGTGGCGGCCGGATTGTTCGCGGGTAAACAGGTCGGGATTTTCGGCGCGATCTGGGCAGCCTGCACATTCGGCCTGGCAAAGCGGCCCTCGGGCGCCAGCTGGACCCAGCTATGGGGCTTGTCACTGCTCTGCGGCATCGGCTTTACCATGAGCCTGTTCATCGCCGCACTGGCATTTCCGGGCGCGCCAGCGCTGGTCGAGCAAGCCAAGCTCGGCGTGCTGGCGGGCTCGCTGGTTTCGGCCTTGCTGGGCTTTGCCGTGCTCAGGCTGGCGGCGCGGTCGCGCTAGTTACCACTCCCCTACATTGCCCATGCTCGACCATGGCTCCTGCGGTGCCAGCGCCTCGCCCGCCTGGAGCAGTTCGATCGAGATGTTGTCGGGCGTGCGGATGAAGGCCATGCGGCCGTCGCGCGGGGGTCGATTGATTGTGACGCCAGCGTCGGACAGCAACTGGCA
>JANLSP010000160.1:0-14992 GCA_031362485.1 Novosphingobium sp. | reverse complement strand
GTTCGGCCGTGCCGCCGATGCCGATGCCGAGCATGCCCGGAGGACACCAGCCAGCGCCCATCTGGGGCAGCATTTCGAGCACCCATTCGACAATGTTGTCGCTGGGGTTCATCATCTTGAACTTGCTCTTGTTCTCGCTGCCGCCACCCTTGGCCGCGACATCGACCGAGACCCTGTCCCCCGGAACCATAGTCACATGCAGCACACACGGGGTGTTGTCGCGGGTGTTGCGGCGGGTGAAGGCAGGGTCCGCCAGAATCGATGCGCGCAGCTTGTTTTCGGGATTGAGATAGCCCCGGCGCACGCCTTCATCGACGACATCCTGCAAGCTGCGATCCGATTCCAGCCGGCAGTCCTGCCCCCACTCGACGAAGACATTGACGATGCCGGTGTCCTGGCAGATCGGCCGGTGGCCTTCGGCACACATCCGGCTGTTGGTCAGGATCTGGGCGATTGCATCCTTGGCCGCCGGGCCCTGCTCAGCCTCATAGGCCTCGCCCAATGCGCGGATGTAGTCCATCGGATGATAATAGCTGATAAATTGCAGCGCATCGGCGACGCTTTCGATCAGATCGTCCTCACGGATGGTCACCATATCGGCCATGTCAGCTCTCCTGCTGCGGGCAAAGCGCACCTGTCGCTGGCCCCTTAGAGTCTCATTGTGTATTCGCCAATTGGCTAAAACGCCATTCGCCGGGCACAGCGACAGGATTGCGACAACTTTGCCAATTGTGCCGGGCGTCGGCGAGTGCAATAGGCTGGCTCGCAAAGGATTCGGCTATGACCATGACTGCACAGCGCCCGGCGTCCGGCTACGAGGCCGCCCGTCGCGCAATGATTGACAGCCAGCTGCGCACCAGCGGTGTGAACGAGCCTTGGGTGCTCGCCGCTTTCGCCAGTGTCGCGCGTGAGGATTTTGTGCCGCAAGCTGCGCGCAGTGCCGCCTATATCGACCGCGCGATCCCGTTGGACGATGGCAGCATGCTGGCGGCTCCGCTGGTCCATGGCCGTATGCTCGCGGCCGCCGAGCCGACGAGTGAGGATTGTGCACTGCTGGTGGGCAATGAAGATGGTTACCTCGCCGCGCTACTGCGGCCGCTTGTTGGCACGCTCGATGCCGCCTCGCCTGAGCAGGCCAAGGACCTGAGCCAGTCAGACGTCTATACATTAATCGTGATTGACGGGGCGATTGAACAACTGCCCGATGCACTGTCGGCCAGCCTTGCTGAAGGCGGACGGCTGGTGACCGGGCTCGACCAGCGCGGCGTGACCCGGCTGGCTATCGGACGCAAGGCGGGCGGCCTGGTGGCCATGGTGCCGCTAGCAGAGATCGGCATTCCGCGGTTGGCGCAATTGTCGGCCCCGAAGCGCTGGAGCTTTCAATAGTGAAGCAACGCGCGCGCGGCCTGTTGTTGTGTGTCGGCCTTGGCGCATTTGCTGCGCCCGGCTGGGCCCCTGTCTTGGCTGACGACCTGCGCGGGGCACTGGAACAGGCCTATAGCAGCAATCCATCCTTGCAGGCGGCGCGGGCAAATCAGCGCGCCACGGATGAAACCGTGCCAATTGCGCGATCAGCCGGCCTGCCTTCGCTCGGCGGCACGGCGAACTATACCGAATTCGTTCAGAAGAGCGCAAACAACTTCACCTCGCCTGACCGCGCTGCCGGTGCCGGTCTCAATCTTTCCGTCCCGATCTATTCGGGAGGGGCGGTCAAAAACTCGGTCCAGGCCGCAGAAACGCGTGTCGAGGCGGGCCAGGCAGACCTGCGCGGCACCGAATCGGGTCTGTTCAGCCAGGTCGTCGCCGCGTACATGGATGTCATCCTGAACGAGGCGGTGGTCGGGCTCAACCGCAGCAATGTCGAAGTGCTGCGGGTCAATCTGGAAGCAACACGCGACCGCTTCGAGATCGGCGACCTGACGCGCACTGACGTGGCACAATCGGAAGCACGGCTGGCTCTGTCGCGCACTGACTTGCGCACGGCGCAGGCAAACCTGATCCGCTCGCGCGAAACCTATGTTCAGGTTGTCGGCAAGGCCCCGGTCGATCTGCAACCGCCGCCGCCGCTCCCGGGTATGCCTGCGACCGCCGAAGAATCCGTGGTCGTAGCGCAGGACAGCAACCCCGATCTTATCGCCGCGCGCATCCGCGCCCGAGCCGCAGGTTATGACGTGCGGACCGCCAGCGCGGGACGCCTGCCCAAAGTCAGCATTTTCACCGGGCTCGATTATACTGACTACCTTGGCACGCTGGGCGGCGTATCGTCGGGCACGGGCGCTTTCAGGCAGAACCAGACCACGGCCCAGGCCGGTATCCGGGCGACCATTCCACTGTTCCAGGGCGGCCTGCCCGCAGCCCAGCGCCGCCAGGCGCAAGCCCGCGAGAGTGCCGCGCTGGAGCAGGAAATCGGCGCGGAACGAGCAGTCATCTCGACCGTGCGGTCTGCCTATGCATCGTGGCAGGCAACCAGCGAGATCATCACCTCAACCCAGACCGCAGTTGATGCCGCCACGCTCAGCCTGGAAGGCGTGCGCGCGGAAAACAGCGTTGGCAACCGCACGATTCTTGATATTCTCAATGCCGAACAGGAACTGCTGCAAGCCCGCACCCGCCTGGTGACGGCGCGGCGCAATGCCTATGTCGCCGGTTTCGCGCTTCTGGCAGCAATGGGCAAGGCCGAAGCTCGCGATCTGGGGCTCGACGGCGGCGTGCTTTACGATCCGCAATTGAACTATAGAAGGGTCCGCCGCGCCTGGTTTGACTGGTCGAGCGATCCCGCTCCTGTCGCCAAATCGACGCGAACCGTTGACACACCGGCCCAGGATGGGTCAGTTGCAGACCGATGAACCGGGTAGTTCCGCGATTCAGTCAATCAGGGAATAACGGCAATGCGCCAGGCCAGCGAACCTTCGGTTGAAGAAATTCTTGAATCGATCAAGAAAGTGATTGCGCGCGACAACCGCGCGGAGGCCGCCGAAGTGCGCCGCCTGCGCGACAGCGATAGCGAAGCGACTATCGCGCCTGAAGATGAAGATGCCCTGCCCGAAGACGATGACATCTTCGATCTGGCCAGCGAGGACGAGCTGATCGAACATGCCGCCTTGTCGGCCCGCGATGATGAAGAGGCCATCAGTGCTCCGCTGGTGACCGAAGACGCACGCATGTCGATGCAGGATTCATTTACCGCACTTTCGATGCTCGCCGAACCCGGCGCGCGCCCGCAAATTGTCCGTTCTGGCGAAACCTCGCTTGAGGGCATGGTGCGCGAGCTGCTCCGCCCGGCGTTGTCAGAGTGGCTCGAGAGCAACCTGCCGGGTATCGTCGAACGGCTGGTCGCTGCCGAAATCGCGCGCATCGCCGGCAAGCGGGGTTAGCGGCAAGCAAGGCACTATCCTGGCAATTGCCATGGCAAAACCCGATCCCGCCCTGCTTGATCCCTCGCGCTACCCGTTCCGCTGCAATATCGTGACGCGCTACCGAGATCTCGACAGCAACCTGCACCTCAACAATGGCGTGATGGCCTGCCTGCTCGAGGAAGGCCGCGTTCATTTTCATCGCGAGGCCGAATTCGGCAATCGATCTTTCGATGGTGAAAACAGCGCGATGGTGGCCAGTCTGACGATCGAATTTATCGGCGAAAGCCACTTTCCCGAGCCGCTGGAAATCCATATCGGCATCGCGCATCTTGGCAACACCAGCTACGAACTCGCCCAGTTGGTGATGCAAGGGGATCAGGTGGTGGTTTTTGCCCGCGTGACTTTGGTTGCCACCCGGCAAGGCAAGCCCAGCCCGCTTTCTGATGAACGGCGCGCAATCGCCCGGCGATGGATGCTGAATTCATGAGCCAGGACACACCGCGCACCGCCGCCGCCCGCGCCAATTTTGCCGAAGAGGGTTTTGCTTCGGTAAGCCGCCACATTTTCATCTGTGCCGAACCGGAAAAAGGCAAATGCTGCCCACGCAGCCAGGGCACGGCCTCCTGGAAATTCCTCAAGGGCCGGCTGCGTGAACTCGGCCTCGATCATGGCGGCGGCGTGGCGCGGACCAAGGCCGATTGCCTCAAGATCTGCGCGGCTGGACCGATAGCGGTCGTCTGGCCAGACGGTGTCTGGTATCACAGCTGCACCGAGCCGGTGCTGGAACGGATCATTCAGGAACATCTGATCGGCGGAAAACCGGTTGAGGACTACCGGCTCAGGCCGGCGGACTGAATTCAGGCTATGGTGTCATCTGGCGGCGATTCGGCGACAGAATCATCGTGACCAGTCCTGCTCGACAGAAACACCAGCCCCATGAGCGCCGACATCAGCAGCATTGAAAAGCCGATGCCGATAGCGGCGGCGACATAAAGATGCGCCGAGGCGATGCCGTTCTCGCGGTAGAGCACGACGAAAGCCGCGCCGACCATCAGCGTGGTGATGATAAACATGAAGCGCATCAGGCGGCGGTAACGTTCCCAGGCTTTGGCTGCGGTTGCGGGATCATCGAGGGGGGAGCGTGGTACCATGCCGCTGCCTTGCCCGTTTGCCGGGCGCGCGGCAAGTTTCATCACCCTTATGGCGCGCGCCGCGCATTGATGGCATGCTGTGCTTTGCGCAAAAGTGGGAGAGTCATCATGACGATTGCCCGTCTATTGGGAAACCGCTCCGGCGCGGTCTTCAGTTGCACAGCCGACATGACTGTGCGCCAGGCCGCTGCCCTGTTGGCCGAAAAGCGGATCGGAGCCTTGCCGGTGCTGGCCGGGAGCACGGTGGCGGGAATCTTTTCAGAACGCGATGTGGTCTATCGGCTCAACAGCGATGGGCCGGCGATGCTCGACATGACTGTAGGTGAAGTGATGACTGCCCCGGCGGTCACCGTTGCGCCGCAGACCGATGTCATCGCGGCACTCGGATTGATGACCCGGCGGCGGATCCGGCACTTGCCTGTCGTGGAGGGAGGCGCAATGATCGGATTCGTCTCGATCGGCGATTTGGTCAAATACCGGATCGACAATATCGAGGCCGAGGCAGCGGCGCTGCGCGACTATATCCAGTCGGCATAGGCGCCGTGCACGCGCGCACTTGCCCATACCCGCGCCGATGCCTACATCACACGTGATGCAGACAGCCGCGATCACTATCAGCCCATCCGCCGCCGCGCGAGTCGCGGCGATAGCGGGCAAGCAGGCCAAACCGGCGATACTGCGCCTGTCGGTTGACGGGGGCGGGTGTTCCGGCTTCCAGTACCGCTTTGGCCTCGCCGATGGAATCGAGCCCGACGATACCGTGGCAGAAGCGGACGGCGTGCAACTGGTGGTCGATTCGGTCAGCCTTGAGCTGGTGAGCGGCTGCGTTGTCGATTATGTAGAATCGCTGGGCGGCGCGGCGTTCAAGGTCGAAAACCCGCAAGCCACTGCCGGTTGCGGCTGCGGGTCCAGCTTTGCGGTGTGATGAGGGTAGCCAGCTTCAATATCAACGGCATCAAGGCACGGCTGCCCCGCTTGCTCGAGTGGCTTGAGGAAACCCGACCTGCCGTCGCCTGCCTGCAGGAAATAAAGACCCAGGACGAAGGATTTCCCGCCGCCGAGTTCGAGAAAATCGGCTATCAGGCAATCTGGCACGGGCAAAAGGGCTTCAATGGCGTTGCCATTCTTGCCGATGGCGCGATGCCGATCGAAGTGCGGCGCGGCCTCGATGGCGAGCCTGAGGACGAGCATTCACGCTATCTCGAGGCTGATGTTTTCGGAATTCGCGTGGCCTGCATTTATTTGCCCAATGGCAATCCGCAGCCCGGTCCGAAATTCGATTTCAAGCTTCGCTGGATGGATCGGCTCGGGCAGCGCATGGCGCAAATCGCAGCAGAAGAAGTGCCTGCGGTGGTAATCGGCGATTACAACGTCGTACCCCGCGATTGCGACATATGGTCACCCACGGCGCTGGCTGATGACGCGCTGATGCAGCCCGAATCGCGTGATGCCTATTCCCGGCTCATGGTGCGTGGCTGGATCGACGCGCTGGCAACGCACAATCCGCGCGGCGGGGTGTGGACCTATTGGGACTATCAGGCCGGCGCCTGGCAGCGCGACCACGGCTTTCGCATCGATCATGCGCTGCTTTCACCTGAACTGGCCGATCGCCTGATCGCCTGCGGCGTCGACAAAGAACATCGCGGCCGCGAGAAAGCGAGCGATCACGCGCCCATGTGGGTCGAGTTTTCCGCTTGAGGCGGCTGCTTGGCCCGCTGGGCCTGTTGCTACTAGGTTTGCCGATTGCGATTATGGCGCTGATCGAATTTGAAATCCGCCGATCCGGGCTGGGTGACCGTCCGCTCTATAGGGCTGACGCCGTGATCGGCTACATCCCCCGTTCCTCGCAACATGGGATGTTCGCCAATCGGGTCGAATGGTCGTTCAATGAGCGCTCGATGCGCAACGCAGGGTCGTTCAGTCCCGATGCCAGCGCACGCGATATCCTGTTGATTGGCGACAGCCTGGTTTTCGGCAAGCATTATGAATCGGCCACGCCCGGGCCTGAACTGGCCAGGACCAGCGGAGCGCGGGTCTGGCCGATTGCCGCCCCCAGCTGGGGGCTGGCCAACGAATTGACCTATCTGGAACTCAATCCGGATGTGGCGAGCCGTGTCGACGATATCGTTTTCGTGGTCGGCTCGGGAGATTTTGGCCCGGCGTCGAACTGGGTCAACGATTACATGCACCTGCGCGCCAGGCCGCGCTCCTATGCCCTCTACTGGCTGGCCTCGCAGTTTCTGCTGGGATCGGATGGCGATGCCATTCCCGTCACCGACAGAGGCCCACTTGCCGAACGGCTGGAGCGGTTGCGCCGGCAGACCAGCGCGCGGATCCTGTTTCTATACTATCCGTCTAAGGAAGAGCTGGGATCGGGCAAGCCTTGCGCGTTTGTCCCGCAGTTCCTGCAGGGCTATCCGGGCTATTGCCTTGGGCTTGATCCCGAATGGTCAGCCGAATTTTATGAAGACCCCATCCATCCACGCGCCGACGCCAGCCCCTTGCTGGGGCGGGCGATGGCGCGCGGACTGAATGCAGCCGTTCAACGATAAAACACGTGGCTTTCCACCCGGGCGATGCGCGTCAGCCGCCATGCCGGAGAAACGTGCGATGCGTGGAAGAACAGGGCGCCTTCCACCGGGCTGCGCCAGCTGCCCTCGTGGGCGATCTGGGCAATGGCCACGGCATTGCGCCACTGGCGCGAGGCGCGCGCGATTCCTGGCATGGTGCCGCCGCGTACGAATGAAAACTGCGAAGGCTGGAACACTACCCCGCAATAGGAATTGGGAAAGCGGCCCGACTTGGAGCGGGCAACGACCACGCGGCCCACGGCCAGCTGACCGGACAGCGATTCGCTCTTGGCCTCAAAATAGATCGCCCCGGCCAGGCAGTTAAGCTCGCGCGGCAAGTCTGCCGGCTGAGGTTGGGCGGAAACAAGGGATGCGAGCGTGGGGGCGCGAACCGGCTCGGGTTCCGGTGCGACTACGTCCGAGGGAATTTCATTGCTCTGCTCGATCTGCACTTCGGGAAGTGTGGAGAGCGTCTGTTCCTCCAGCGGAACCCGCGAGGGGAGCTGGATCAGCTCAGGTGCGCCTTTCAGGCCAGCTGAATTCGGCTGGGCGACAATGGCTGTGGTACTGGCCAGCGCCGCAAGAATAGTAGCAGTCACGGCAATGTTGCGCGACTGGCGAAGCTTCGGACTCATCTAATACATTTCTTGAGCGGTGAACCCACCTGACGCAGGTTGAGCGAACATCGGGCTGAACTCCCCATGTTTGCACCGAAGCCTGCCGGCAGTTCCCCGTCTGCGCGCTTGTGCCACTGGCCGAATTGCCAGAAAGAACCGCCCTCGCTTCAAGTTACAGCGCCCTTAGTTGCTGCAATGCAACAAAGTCAACCTGTACTGGTCGGCAATCCGATGAGCCGTTCACCTTGCGCGATATCCAGTTCGACAATCCACAGATCGTCATCCTGTCGCCCGCGACGGTCAAGATAATCAGAAAATTCCTGTTTATTTTCAATGCTTTCGGTCTTCGAGCAATGCCAGGCGCGGGTACCGTCGGCCGCCGGCATTCGTTCGTAAAGCCTTGGATTGGAACCATTTTCTGTGAGCACCAGCATAATGGTTCCCGCCGTTTCCTCACCGCGCTTGAGCACTGCGGCAAAGCCGCCACCATTCTGGGCCAGGCGTATCAACGCGGCCACTTCAAGCTGGGCGGGGAGCCGCGGCTCCTCAGTCATTGCGCTGCGTTCCCCAAGCAATCGGCATAACCTTGAAGCCCGCTCAGTACGATGCGCGAACGCTGGAATGTGCCCGTGCCGCGCCCGATTTCCTCGCCGTCGGCATCGACCAGCCGCGCTTCTGCAACCAGCACCCGCCGCCGTCCGCTGATCCAGCGCCCTTCGGCGCGAACCTTGCCGATGCGAACCGGGCGGGTGAAATGCAGGTTGAACGATGTCGTCAGCAGGAATCGGTCAGTCACCAGTGTATTGGCCGCATAGAACGCCGCATCGTCAAGCATCTTGAAATAGATCGTGCCATGGGCCGCTCCGGCGGCATGGTAGTGCCGCTCATCAACCTCGAAGGCGATGCTCGAGCGGCCTTCGCTCTCGATTGTCAGGACGGAATCAAACAGCTGGTTCACTGGGGCGGAGGCATAGAGGCCCTCCAGCGCGCGCCAGTGCAGCGCCGCGCCGGCTGGCGCGGTCTCAGGCGGCATCCCGGTCAATGACATTATAAAGCAAGCCATAGAGCACATCGGCATCGGCTGCGTTGCTGAGCGCGGTGTGCATGCCTTCGTCACGCATGGTGCGCGAGATCGAGGCAAGGGCATGCAGATGCGCTGCCCCGGCTTGCTCCGGCGAAAGCAACCCGAACACCAGATCAACCGGCATGGCGTCCGCCGAATCAAATGTGACCGGTGCTTCCAGGCGCAGAAATGCCGCAACGGGCCGGGTGACTCCGGCAATGCGGGCGTGCGGGATGGCAACGCCGCGGCCAAAGCCGGTGCTGCCCAGCTTTTCACGCTCTTCGATCCCGGTCAGCACGACTGCCTCATCCAGCCCATATGCCGCGGCAAAGCGTTGCGCCAAGGCGCGCAAAATCGCTTGCTTGCCATCCGCACGGATGGTCGCCACGGCTTCTGGCAGGAGGGTGAAAAGCGCTGTCATGACTTGGTACTATTCTAACGACTGGGCGTTTAAGCCAGATGAACGGGAAGTTCCGGAAAACCCGGTACGATCCCCTCCTGAATTGAGACGCAAAACCGGGAAAGGTTTCGGGCGGGCTATTTAGGTTCGACCCAGCCGATCGACCCATCGCCGCGGCGGTAAACCATATTATGCTTTCCAGTGCCAGCATTTTTGAACAGCAGGGCATTGGTGTTGCGCAAGTCAAGCATCATGACAGCATCGGATACTGTGGTTTCGGGCACATCGACCCGGGTTTCGGCAATGATGACCGGCGCATCGGTTGGCGGTTCGTCATCGATTCCCGCTTCCTCGAAAACGACATAGGCGGCTTCCTCCTGCCGGACCGCATAGGCGGCTTCCTCGTGCCGGTCGGTCAGACGGCGCTTGTAGCGGCGCAGCTGGGTGTCGATCTTGTCAGCCGCCTGATCGAGCGCGATGTGGGCATCGGGCGCAATCGCCGCACCCTTGAGGATAAGGCCCTGGCCGGCATGGGTGACGATGTCGCAGCGAAAGGCCCCGGCCGGCGCCTTGCCGAATGTGATGTTGGTGGAGAGCGACTTGTCGAAATATTTCCCCACGACCGCCGTCATACGATCGGTGGCATGGCTTTGCAGCGCCTCGCCGGTTTCCATCTGATGTCCGGAGATGCGAATATCCATGGCAGTCACTCCTTGTGGTAAAATTCAGTTCGCCAGGCGCCAAAGCGGTTCCGAGAGAGTTTCGAGAAACACTTCGTGCGCTGCAATTTCGGCCGGACTCGGCTCATGCCGGCGAGGCTCGCGATAGATGCGCTCATGCACGGAGAAGCTAACGCTGAGACTGTCATGATGGGCGAGCGAGGCGAGCTCCAGCCCGATCTGGCGGCCACCGGTGAGTTCGACATAGACCTGAGTCAGCAATTCGGCATCGAGCAGCGCGCCATGCTTGGTGCGGTGCGAGCGATCGATACCATAGCGCGTGCACAGCGCATCGAGCGAGTTCTTCGCGCCGGGATGCCGCACGCGGGCCATTGCCACTGTGTCGACCATGCGGCTGCGATCAAGCGGCGGCAGACCGCAGCGCGCCAGTTCCGCATCGACGAAGCCGAAATCAAACCCGGCATTATGCGCAACCAGCGGTGATGTGCCGAGAAAATCGAGCAGTTCGCCGGCCCGCGCAGCGAACAACGGCTTGTCTGCAAGGAAAGTGTCGCTCAGGCCATGCACGGCTTCCGCCGCAGCAGGCATGGTGCGCTCCGGATTGAAATAGGCATGAAAAGTCCGACCGGTTTCAACCCGGTTGACCATCTCGATGCAGCCGATTTCAACCAACCGATCGCCGCCCTTGGGATCGAGGCCGGTGGTTTCTGTATCAAAGACGATTTCGCGCATTCTCCCTGTCATATCGGCCCCGTTTTACGCCGAGGCAAGGGGGCGCCGTGGGTTTATTCGCCCGCCATCAGCTTTTTGACGAGCCCCGCGACCGCTGCCCGGGTTTCTGTCTTTGGACATCCGGTCTCGATCACATGGTCGGCGCGCGCGCGCTTTTCGGCATCGGGCACTTGCAGGCCAAGGATCTGGGCAAATTTTGCTTCGCTCATGCCGGGGCGGGCCATCACCCTGGCGCGTTGTTGCTCAGCCGGAGCGGAGACTACCGCAACGGCGTCGATCATCTGAAAGCCGCCTTTCTCGAACAGCAGCGGAATATCGAATACGATCAGCGGTGCCCCGGCATTGTCCTCGAGAAAGCCGGCACGCATCGCGCCGACGGCTGGGTGGACAATCTCTTCGAGGCGCTTGAGTTTGGCAGCATCGCCGAACACCGCAGCGCCCAGCTTGATCCGGTCTACCCCGGCGGGGCCAGTGGTTCCGGGAAATGCAGCTTCGATCATCGGGAGCAGCGCCCCACCCGGCCCCTGCAACTCGTGAACAGCCGCATCGGCATCGAACACCGGAACGCCAAGATCACGCAGCATGGCGGCAACTGTCGATTTGCCCATGCCGATCGAGCCGGTGAGGCCGAGGATGAAGGGCTTCCTCATGCGGTGAGCAGTGCGCGCAATTCGGCGTCATGCAAGCGCGGCGCCGGTTGTCCAAAAAACAGCTCGAAAGCAACCGCCGCCTGGCCAATCAGCATGGCCAAACCGTCGATCGTCTTCTGTCCCCTGGCCCGGGCAGCCTTGAGCAAGCCGGTTTCGAGCGGGGCATAGACGATATCGTAGATCAGGCCACCATCAGCGACACATTGCTCAAGCGACGGCACCTCCGGTTGCCCCGCCATGCCCAGAGACGATGTGTTGACCAACAGTTCAGCTATCGGGACTACTTCGCCCAGGGCGACTGCGCAGCCGTCGAGTCCGAATTCGGCCAGCAAGGCCTGAGCCTTATCCACACTGCGATTTTGCAATGAAACCCAGCGCACGCCGCGCGAAGCGAGCCCGGCAAGGACCGCCCTCGCCGCACCGCCCGCTCCAATTACCGTTACGACATCAAACCTTTGGTTACCCAGGGGTTCGAGAAATCCCGCAATATCGGTGTTATGGCCAACCAGCCCGTTGCCACAGACTACCGTATTGATCGCGCCGATCGCTTGCGCTCCACTTGCTACGCTATCAACCCATGCCATGGCAGCGATCT
Organism: Novosphingobium sp.; assembly: GCA_031362485.1. Lineage (GTDB taxonomy): Bacteria > Pseudomonadota > Alphaproteobacteria > Sphingomonadales > Sphingomonadaceae > Novosphingobium. Next base: position 3,178 of record JANLSP010000160.1, on the reverse strand, counting down.
TGTGTGGCACCGTCACATTGCACCCACGCCAATCCGCGTCTCCGCGTCTCCGCGCGAAATAGTCCTTCAGCTCGTCCGGCCGCACATGGCAGGCGCGGTATTCTGCATCGATCCCCAGTTTCTTCAACCAGAAGTTGTGGATTAACGGCGACTTCGAGTGGGCAATCGGATCGCCGATCACTTCGGCATAGGTACGCGTCATGACGGCAGCTCCCCCAGCTGCCGCAGCGCACCCAGCACAGGCAGAAGCGGCATGCCGAGCACGGTGAAGTGGTCGCCCTCGATCCTCTCAAACAGCTGCACGCCCCGCGCCTCGATGCGAAACACGCCGACGCAGCCAGCCACGGCCGGCCATTCTGCTTCCAGATAGCCCTCAATGAAACTGTCCGACATGGCAATGGCATGGAGCGAGGCCGTGGCAGCTTCCTGCCAGACCACTTCGCCCCGGCGCGCAATCGCGGCTGCGCTGTGGATTTGCATGATCTTGCCCGAAAAGAAGCGCAGATGCTCTGCCGCTTCCGCACGCGAACCCGGCTTGTCGAATCGCCTGCCCGCCACCTCGATCAGCGAATCGCTGCCCAGTACCAGCGCATCGGGCCAGTCTGCTGAAATCGTCAGTGCCTTGGCCTGCGCGAGTGAAAGCGCAATCTCGCGGGCCGATGCACCCGCCATGCGCGCTTCAAGCGCGCGCTCGTCGAGATGAGCAGGGATGGCTTCAAAGGTGATCCCGGCAGCGGCCAACATCGCCTTGCGCGAAGTACTTTGCGAGGCGAGCAGGATCAAAGCGCCCCCGATCCTGCCCCGTGGCCATCTCCATCGCTGGCTTCGCGCGCATTGTAGAGATTGATCACCGCAGCGGCCGTTTCCTCGATCGAGCGGCGGGTGACATCGATCACCGGCCAGCCATTATCGGCAAACATGCGCCGCGCCAGCTGCACCTCCCGCGCGACTTTGTCTGCATCGACATAGGCTGTCTCGGGCGTCTGGTTGAGCGAGATCAGCCGGTTTCGGCGCACCTGAATCAGGCGCTCGGGTGCGGTGGTCAGCCCGACAACCAGCGGATGCCTGAGGCCAAACAGCGCTGGCGGTGGCGGGCTTTCGACGACAATGGGAATATTCGCGGTCTTGTAGCCGCGGTTGGCGAGATAGATCGATGTCGGCGTCTTCGAACTGCGCGAGACACCGGCCAGCAGAATATCGGCCTGTTCCCATTCTTCCCAGCCCACTCCGTCATCGTGGGCGATGGTGAACTGGATTGCCTCGACCCGGGCGAAATAGGCATCGTCCATCAGGTGCTGGCGACCCGGCCGGGCCTTGGCTTGTTGGCCCAGCAGATCTTCAAGTGCCCCGGTCACCTGATCGAGCGCGGCGATTGCGGGCAGGTCCAGAACCCGGCATTGTTCTTCAAGCCGCGCCCGGGTTTCCTGATTGACCAGCGTGAACAGCACCAGCCCCGGATTCGCCGTGATATCGGCGAGGATGCGATCGAGATGCTGCTGCGAGCGGACCATCGGCCAGAAGTGGCGTTTGATCTCGGCGCCTTCGAACTGGGCGAGCGCCGCCTTGGCGATTAGCTCCAGCGTTTCGCCGGTCGAATCGGACAGCAGATGCAAGTGACGAAGGGGCATGAGGGACCGGCGGCATTCAGGTTGGGGCTGTTGACAGATATGCGCATAAACCACGGCATGAATGGGCTGACAACTTCCACGCACGAATCGCTACCCACTGACAGGATTCAGATCTGACACTTGTGGACATGTGGACGATGATTCCCACAGGCTGGGGATTAGGGGCATAACCTGTGCTTGACGCCGATCGATCACGATTCGGCAGCGCCTGACCCCTGTTCACCCGGGGACAAATCGGGCAAGGCGCTGCAAACTTCATTATCCACAAGCCAACTACAAACATCAACCTATTAAGATTCTTTATTATTTTGTAAGAAGAGAACGCGATGCCCGGAATTTTGCTCGATACGCTGCGCGGTGTGCAGACTGGCAAGCGGCCGATCTGGCTGATGCGTCAGGCTGGGCGTTATTTGCCCGAATATCGAGCGCTCAGGGCCGACAAAGGCGGATTTCTGGCACTGGTGTATGAAAGCGAAGCAGCTGCTGAGATCACCCTCCAGCCGATCCGCCGTTTCGGTTTCGATGGTGCTATCCTGTTTTCAGACATTCTCATTGTGCCCTATGCGATGGGGCAGGACCTTGAATTCCTTGCGGGCGAAGGACCCAGGCTGAGCCCGCGGCTGGTCGATGCCAGCCTTGCCAGCCTTAAAGCGGTCCCTGAGCGCCTCAGAGCGGTCTACGAGACGGTCAAGCTGGTCAAGGCAGGCTTAGGCAAGGACAGGACCCTGCTGGGCTTTGCCGGCAGCCCCTGGACCGTGGCGACCTACATGGTGGCAGGCGAAGGCAGCCGCGACCAGCACGAGACCCGCAGCCTTGCCTACCGCGATCCGCAGGCATTCCAGGCGATCATCGATGCCATCACGCAAGTGACGGTTGAATATCTGCTTGGCCAGATCCATGCCGGGGCAGAGGCCGTGCAGCTGTTTGACAGCTGGGCAGGCAGTCTGGCGCCTGCAGAATTCGAACGCTGGGTAATTGCACCCAATGCCGCGATTATTTCCGCACTCAAGCAACGCGTGCCGCACATTCCCGTGATCGGTTTCCCCAAAGGCGTGGGCGAGAAGCTGCCGGCCTATGCCCGTGAAACCGGGGTGGATGCGGTCGGGATCGACGAGACCATTGATCCGCGCTGGGCGGCGAAGGCCTTGCCTGCGGGAATGCCGGTGCAGGGCAACCTTGATCCCTTGCTACTGTTGAGCGGTGGCGACGAACTCGACCGGCGGGCCAGCCATAACCTCGATTGTTTTGCCGACCGGCCGCATGTGTTCAACCTGGGGCATGGTATCGGCCAGCATACGCCGATCGAGCATGTCGAACGGCTGCTCGGCGTCGTGCGGAACTGGCGGATCTAGACAATTGTCCCTACCTACAGCCCGTTCGAACGGCTATAGGCGCGACCATGCTGCAGGTGATTGCAATGACCTATCTCTGGCTCAAGGCCGGCCACATCATTTTCGTGATTTTCTGGATGGCGGGGCTGTTCATGCTCCCGCGCTTTTTCGTCTATCATCAGGAATCGGAAGCGGGCTCGGCCGAATCTGCGCGGTGGA
>JANLSP010000141.1:0-2793 GCA_031362485.1 Novosphingobium sp. | reverse complement strand
GATCGTGATCCGCCGACGATTGGCCGAGAGGATATCGGTCAGTTGTTCTTCGGCGAGTTGGAGCGAGACGGCCTGTCCGGTCAGCTGCGCATAGGCGATCAGCTTGTTGAGGCCGCCGACCAATTCGCGGATGTTGCGGTTGATCGTGCGCGCGAGGAATTCGATGACGTCGGCGGGAACTTCGGTCGGCGAAAAGCGCGCCAGCCGGTGCTCCAGAATCGAGCGGCGTAAATCGATGTCGGCGGGCTGGATATCAGCCACCAGTCCCATCGACAGCCGCGAAAGCAGGCGCTGCTCCACCCCGTCGAGCGCTTGCGGCGCGCGGTCGGCTGCGAAAACCAGACGCTTGCCCTCGGCAAGCAGCGCGTCGATTGTATAAAGCAGCTCTTCCTGGGCGCTTGCCTTGCCGATGATGAACTGGATATCGTCCACCAGCAGCAGATCGAAGCCCCTAAGCCGCGTTTTGAACTCAATGGTCTGGTTCTGGCGCAGTGCCTGGACGAATTCGACCATGAAGCGCTCGGCAGAGCAATAAAAGATGCGGCTGCGCGGATGAGCTGCGAGATAGGTGTGTCCAATGGCGTGAAGCAGGTGAGTCTTGCCCTGTCCCGTTGCCGCCTTGAGATAGAGCGGCGCGAACTGGGGCTTTTCCGTTGCCGCCATGCGTTGCGCGGCGTTGGAGGCGAGGATGTTGGAAGCCCCCGTCACGAAGCTGGCAAAAGTCAGCGACGGATCAAGTCCGACCGAAGCCTGGCCCAAGGAACCGAGCTCCTCACCGCCGCAGACCAGCATGGTGCCATCGCGCCTCGAGCCCGAAGTGTCATTGGCTGCGTTGAGCGAGCCACCAAGACGCAGTTCAGGCAGTTGGCGCCGACCGGGGTGAACTGAAACGCGAACATGGCGCACATCGGGCCGGGCAATCTTCCAGGCAAGCGACAGTCGGTCGGCGAATCGGTCAGAAACCCAGTTGGCCGAAAATTCGGTTGGCAGGAACAGGTCGAGCGTGCCGGTTTCCTTGCAGAAGGTGCCAAGCTGGATAGGCCTGATCCACTGGCCGTAGAGCTGCTGACCGAGATCCTTGCGCAATCCCTGGCTTATGTCTGACCAGTCAGCCGCCAGGTCAATCGCCTCCTGGTCTTCCTGCATTGGCACTTTGCCCCTCTGCCCTTTAGCTTGCCGCCCCACGGCGCCGTCAGCTTCGTCCGACGCTATTGCCACCGGCCCACTCCTCAGTCGCCTTTGCAGCTTCCCGCTGCCCGAGCGCGTCGGGCAAACAGGTCTCCCACGTCCATCCCCCCCTGGGACGGAACGACTGGTGCAAAAGCATGTCTCGCAAAAAGCCCGGACCGGGTTCGGCGCCGGGCATGGGAGGGTTTATGAGTGAGTCAGAGCAAAGGGCAAGGCGCGAAGTGTAAAAAAAAAGAAATATTCCGCCTTGACAGTTTACAGGAGCCGGAAAAGCTTAATGAAATTTCTAACTATCTGGATTAACTATATTTTTTTGTGACAGAAAAAAGAATCGCGGAGAATTCAGACCCTTGGGTCATCTGGCTTCGGCCGCGCTGGCCAAAGCGGCCGGGCGGACGTGCGCGGTCAGACTGAATGTTCTATTTTCGTGCCCGCCATTGAGATGCTGGAGCGCGAATCACTGGCAAATCCCGTTCGGGATTTGCGTGCGAATCAGATCGCGGCGACGCGCTTGGTCAACCGCGACAATTTGCGCGAGGCAGTGTTACGATGCAGGACGCCGCGGGCGACACCACGGGCCAGTTCGGGCTGAGCAAGATGAAGCGCTTCGATCGCTGCTGCCTTGTCGCCGCCTTCAAGCGCCGCTTCGACCTTCTTGACGAAAGTGCGGATGCGGCTGAGCCGGTTGCCGTTGATTTCGGCGCGGCGGTCGTTGCGGCGGATGCGCTTGCGGGCTTGTGGCGTATTGGCCATGATCGTCCTTGTGTCGGGCCGCGTATGGCGACCGGAATTGCTGAATTGAGCACTCTATTCAACGGGCAAGCCCGCCGGAAAGCGCGGCCCTTAACGGCCCGCCTGCGAATCGTCAACACGCGACGCCAAATGCCTGCATCACTTCTGGCATTTCGGGCACCAGAAGCTGCTCCGTCCGCCCTGGATCAACCGCTGCACTTTCCCGCCGCAGCCACATGGCTGACCCTCGCGGCCATAGACCCGCCAGGACGCGGCGAAATACCCCAGTTCGCCATTGGGCTGGGCATAGTCGCGGATGGTCGAGCCCCCTGCCTCAATCGATTCGGCCAGAACCTGCTTGATTGCCGGGACCAGTCGCGAGAGGGCCTTGCGGGCAATCGACCCAGCTTCACGTTCCGGCTTTATCCCCGCGCGGTGCAGCGCTTCGCAGACATAGATGTTGCCAAGCCCGGCCACGATCCGCTGATCGAGCAAAAGCGGCTTTACCGGCGCATGGCGGCCCGTAAAAGCCTTCGCCAGATGTGCGAGTGTGAAGTCCTCACCCAGCGGCTCGGGGCCCATGGCCGCAAACGGGCTGAAATCCGGCAAGGCGGCGGTATCGCACAGATCGACAGAACCGAAGCGGCGCGCATCATTGAGCGCCAGAATATGGCCAGCGCCGGTTTCGAGCACGAGATGATCGTGCTTTTCGATCACCTCAGGCTCGATCCGCCAGCGCCCTGACATTCCGAGATGGAAAATCATCGTCTGGTCGCGGTCGGTGTGGATCAGGCCATATTTGGCTCGGCGGGCGAGGGAGGTGACTCTGGCGCCGGTGAGCGCCTGCACCAGATCGGGCGGGAAGGGGCGGCG
>JANLSP010000603.1:0-1894 GCA_031362485.1 Novosphingobium sp. | reverse complement strand
GTCAGCATGAGCCCCGGCGAGATGGCATTAACCCGAATGCCGTCCGGGCCCAGTTCCTGAGCAAAAGTGATGGTCAGTCCGGCCACCGCCAGCTTCGATGTGCCATAGGCCGATCCGCCCATGTGCGCGGCCATCGATGAGATGTTGACCATGCTTGCCCCCGCACGGCCCTTCATGTGCGGCCAGGCGGCGAGAGTGCAGAGCACAGCGCCGTTGACGTTCACATCGAACAGGCGGCAAGTCTTGGCATAGCCCATCTTGATGATCGGCTTGCTATATTCATCGCTGTGCAAACCGGCGTTGTTGATCAGAATATCGATTCCGCCCTGGATTGAAGCGGCCTGGGCCATGACTTCGGCCATGCGGGCCTCGTCGGTGACATCGCCCTGAAGCCCGGTAGCGAGCCCACCCACGGCGCGAATCCCCGCCGCAGCCGCGTCCGCCGCCGGACCATCGCGGTCCACCAGCACGACATGCGCGCCTTCGGCTGCGAGCGCCTTTCCGAACGCTTCGCCAAATCCGCGCCCGCCACCGGTGATAACCGCTGTGACCCCTGCCCGCTCCGTGCTCATTGCTTTTGCTCTCCCATCGCGTCCGGCGTCTGATGGCAGGCTATGCGCCGCTTGTCAGCACGCAGCGGCGATCATTTCAGGCTTCGGCGCGCTGCTTCGCTTTGCCCAACGAAATGGTGTTCGCGCCGGTTGCCTCCTGAAAGACGATAATCACGGTGCAGCCATCCGGCCCGATCACGATCGGCCCATATCCCGTCCCCGCCTTGGCAAAGCGCACATCGCCGGGCCCAAACTTCGTCTTGCCGACGGTTTGCTCCCCTTCGATGACGTATTCGAAGTAGTTGGTGCCGTGGGTGTGCGGTGCGACGACTTCGCCTGCTGCGAATTTGGTGAGGATGACCAGCGGTGAGGAGGTATCGTCCTCATCCATCAGGAAGCGGGCATAGCTGACGCCGGGGCCAGTCCCCTGCCCCCAGAGGATGTCCTTGGCAAAAATATCCCGGTGTCCTCTGCCCGTCATGGCTGCTCTCCTTGCGTTTGCGGGATGCTAGCTGCGATAAGCGCTGCAACAAAGCCGGAAATCGGAGAGCCCCCATGACAATTGTTCGAAACCTTATCACGCTGAGCGTGCTGCTTGCGCCGCAGATCGCGCTGGCCAAGCAAGCCGAACCCTCTGTCCGCCTCGAGGTCACATCACGTACTCCGGCGTTTGGCGGTCGCAGTTTCGGAACGCGCGGTGCCTATGAGACAATATCCGGCATAGCCCACATGCGCATCGACCCGCGCGCGGCGCAGAACCGCGGCATTGTCGATCTGGCGCTCGCGCCGCGCGCCGGCGATGGCATGGTTGAATATGCAATCGAATTCTTCATTCAGCGACCGGTTGATGGCGCAAAAGCGCGGCGGGTCATGGTCTATGAAGTAGTCAATCGCGGCATGCGCTTGATGCCAATGATGATGGGCGGCGGCATGAACCCAGCTGATGCCGGCGATGGACTGCTGCAGAATCAGGGCTTCACACTCGTCGCCAGTGGCTGGCAGGGTGATGTCGCCGCGCGCAGCTTGCTCGGCGCGCGGTTTCCGCTGGCTCTTAGCGGCGGCAAGCCGGTCACGGGCCCAGTTTCGACCGAAATGATTTTTGAGAACCTGACCAGCCAGATCATCGCCTTACCCTACACCGCCGCGACACTGGAACAGCGGGAAACGGCAAGGCTCTCGGTGCGTCAATTCCCCTCCGACCAGCCAATCATTCTCCCCAGCGGATCCTGGCGCTTCGTCGACGACCGCAAGATAGAAATCCAGCGTCCGGGGGGCATGGACGCGGGCGCGATCTATCGCTTCGAATATGTCGCGCGCGACGCCCGGGTTATGGGACTGGGCTT
>JANLSP010000136.1:0-4413 GCA_031362485.1 Novosphingobium sp. | reverse complement strand
CCTCAACCGGCCCCTTGTCACCACTTCCCCACGGACTTTTTCGGCCAGCCATGGCCAATACTCCGCGCGCGATCGATCCAGCGATTATTTTCATGCGTTCTCTTATAGGAACGCGATTGAAACAAAAACAGTGCCTGTCATTCCTTTTTATAGCAAGTGAGGCCTTTCTTCGCTAGTGGGGGCAAAATCACATCCGGGGCAGCAATGGACGGCAACGAAGACGGCAATTCACTCAAGGCGGCGCTGCCGCCACTGGCGCAAAGTCGCCTTCAATCCTTGCGTCTTGCAGATGGCGTTGCGCCTGTTGTGCTGGATGTTGCCGGCATGGACAAATTGGAGCGTGAGCGACTGGACGAAGCAGTGCGCGGCGCTCTGGGGGCGGCGCCTGGAGTAAGCGAAGTGCGCCTGGCAATGACTGCCGAGCGCGGCGCTGCGGGCGCAAAGCCCCGGATCATCGCGGTCGCCTCGGGCAAAGGCGGCGTCGGCAAATCGACGCTGTCGGCCAATCTCGCGGTTGCGCTGGCGCGCATGGGGCGCAAAGTCGGACTGGTCGACGCCGACATTTATGGCCCCTCGCAGCCACGCCTGCTCGCCACCGAGGGCATGCGGCCCGATGCCGAAGACAAGAAGCTGGTGCCGGTGCAAAGCCCCTGGGGCGTGCCGATGCTCTCGATGGGCCACCTGATCGAGCCGGGCCGGGCGATCGCCTGGCGCGGACCAATGGCGGGCAATGCGCTCTCGCAGCTGATCGACGCGCACTGGGGCGACACCGAAATCCTCGTGGTCGACCTGCCTCCGGGCACTGGCGATGTGCAGCTGACCATGGTCCAGCGCTTCAAGCCGGATGGCGCGGTGATCGTCTCGACCCCGCAGGACCTCGCGCTGATGGACGCGACCCGGGCGATGCAGTTGTTCGAGCAGACCCAGGTGCCGGTGATCGGGCTGGTCGAGAACATGGCGGGATACATCTGCCCGCATTGCGGCGAGGCCAGTGATCCATTCGGCCATGGCGGCGCAGAAGCAGCGGCGCGCAGCATGGGACAGGCTTTCCTCGGGCGCATACCGCTCGATCTGGCGATCCGCGTGGCGAGCGATGCTGGTGAGCCGCCAGCCGCCGGTGATGGCCCGCAGGCAGAGGCATTTGCCGCGATTGCCCGGCGGGTTTCGACCTGGCTGGACAATCAGTGATCCGGTGATGGAGGTCACCCGCCGCCAGATCGTTATTGGCGCGCTTGCCGCCGGTGGTCTGGCGCTCGGCTATGCGCTGCGTCCGCGCAATTACCCGATGCCGCTGGTGGCGGGGCGCAATGAAATATCATTCAATGCCTGGATCAAGCTGGCGCGCGACGGAGTGATCACGTTGGCAGTCCCGCAGCTTGAAATGGGGCAGGGGATCACCACGCTGATCCCGCAGATCATTGCAGTGGAACTCGGCGCGGATTGGCGGCAGATCGCGGTCGAACCGGCGCCGCTGAGCGCACACTATGCCAACCTGCCGCTGGCGGCGCGCTGGTCGCCGCTGTGGCTGCCGGCATTCCCGGCACTCGGATCAACCCCGGGCGCGCCGATGACCGGGCGCTGGGCGAAGGCTGAGCGTTTCATGGCGACTGCGGACGGCATGTCGCTGGCTGCTTACGAGGCTCCCGCGCGCCATGCTGCAGCAAGCCTGCGCACGCTGCTCGCCATGGCCGCAGCCGAGCGCTGGGATGCCGACTGGCGGGAATGCGAGGCTCGCGACGGGTTCATCATTCACGGTGGCCAGCGGCTTTCATTCGGCGAACTGGCCGATGCGGCGGCGAAACTTACCCCGTCGGATTCGCCCGAACTTCGCAAGGCCCCCGCGAGCGAAAAGCCCGGCGTCACCCAGGTGGGCACCGCGGGCAAGTTTCAGCGGCTCGATCTGCCGAGCAAGGTCGATGGCAGCTATCTTTTCGCCGGCGATGTGCGGCTGCCCGGCATGCTTTATGCGGCAATCCGGCACGGGCCGATCGGGGTGAGCGAGCTCGCCAGTTTCGAGAAAGCCAAAGCCGAGGGGATCTCTGGGCTGGTCTCGCTGGTCAAGGGTGAACGCTGGCTGGCGGCCGTGGCCAAGGACTGGTGGGCCGCCGAACGCGCGCTGGCCGCCATCGCGCCGACTTTCCGCGCATCGCAGCGCGCCGACAGCACCCGGATCGAGGCCCAGCTCGACGAGGCGCTGCTCAAGGGCGAGGGCGCGCTGCTCTATGAGGCGGGCGATGCCGGCAATCTCGCCAAGCGGCCCTATGCGCTGGCGCTGCGCTATGACGCAGCGCCCGCGCTTCACGCCACGCTGGAGACCGCCAGCGCAACGGTGCGGCTCTCCGAAGGCAAACTCGAGCTGTGGATGGCAAGCCAGGCGCCGCAGGCAGCCTTACGCGCCGCAGCGGAAGCGGCGGGGCTGAATGAAAGCCAGGTCGTGCTTTATCCGATGCCAGCCGGCGGCAGCTTCGACCGCCGTCTGGAGCACGATCACGCGATCGAGGCCGTTGCCATCGCCAAGGCGGTAGGCCGGCCGGTTCAGCTGACCTGGTCGCGCTGGCAGGAACATCTCGCCGGATGGCCGCGCGCTCCGGTCTCCGCTGTCATGGCGGCCAAGGTCGCGGCAGGCGGGGCGCTGACCGGATGGAAGGCCCGGCTGTCAATGCCGCCCAGCGGGCACGAGTTCGGCCAGCGACTGTTCGGCGGGCTGAACCCGCAGGCCGCGATGTCAGCAGCCGAGGGTGAAGCCGATCCGCTCGCGCTCGATGGCGCAGTACCGCCCTATGCCATCGCCGATGTGTCCATCGAGCATGTGCCGGTGCGCATTGCGCTGCCTACCGGGAGGCTTCGCGGCAATGCCCACGGCTATACCGCTTTCTTCAATGAGAGCTTTATCGACGAACTGGCGCACCGCGCCGGGCGCGAACCGCTGTCGTACCGCGTCGCCATGCTGGGGCACGATCCCCGGCTGGTCGCCTGCCTGCTGCGCGTCGCCGTGATGGCCAACTGGGATGCCGGGGCGGATGCCAGCGGGCAAGGGCTGGCCTGCCATGTCATCGGTTCGGGGCGGATTGCCGTGATCGCCATCGCCCGGCGCGACGAAGCCGGGGTGCGGGTTGATCGCATCGCCGCAGTCGCCGACATCGGCAGGATCGTAAACCTCGATATCGCGCGCCAGCAGATCGAAGGCGGACTGGTCTTCGGCATTGGCCTCGCGCTGGGTTCGAGCACGGCCTATATCGACGGTCTGCCCGAGATCGGCCGGATCGGCGGGCTGGGCCTGCCGCTGCTCGGCGATTGCCCGGAAATCTCGGTTGATTTTATCGACAGCGAAGCAGACCCCGCTGATCCCGGCGAACTGGGCACTGCCGTGGCCGCTCCAGCGATTGCCAACGCGCTCTATTCCGCAACCGGGCTCAGGTTCCGCAAACTGCCGCTGCTGTCGGAGGATATATGATTGCTCCCCCCGATCATCCGCCGATCATCAACCCCGCAATTGGCGTGTTGCTGGTCAACCTCGGCACACCCGATGCACCGACGCCAAAGGCGGTGCGGCGCTATCTGGCGGAATTCCTGTCGGATCCCCGCGTGGTCGAGCTGCCGGCGATCCTGTGGCAGCCAATCCTGCGCGGGATCATTCTCAACACCCGGCCGAAGAAATCGGCGCATGCCTATGCGCAAGTGTGGAGCGAGGCAGGCTCACCGCTTGCTGCGATCACGGCGGCGCAGGCAAAAGCCCTGCAGGCTCGGCTGGGAGAGAGTGTGCAGGTCGCCTGGGCGATGCGCTATGGCAATCCGGCAATGGGCGCTGAACTGGCCCGGATGAAGGCGGCGGGATGCACCCGCATTCTGGTCGCCCCGCTCTATCCGCAGTATTCCGGCGCAACGACCGCCAGCGCAGTCGATGCGTTGGGCGATGCTCTGGCGGCGATGCGCTGGCAGCCCGCGATCCGCACCCTGCCACCCTATCATGACGATCCGCTGCACATCGCGGCGCTGCGCGAAGACATCGCCCGCCAGCTTGCCGGCCTGTCGTTCCGCCCCGAAGTGCTTTTGCTCAGCTTCCACGGCATGCCTGAGCGCACGCTCCACCTCGGCGATCCCTACCATTGCCAGTGCCGCAAGACCGCGCGCCTGCTCGCCGAGGCGCTGGCAGGCGATTATCCGGGGCTGCGCATTGAAGTCTCGTTCCAGTCACGCTTCGGCAAGGCCAAATGGCTGGAACCAGCGACCGACGCGGTGCTTGCCGCCGAAGCCGCGCGCGGCACCCGCGCACTCGCCATCGCCGCGCCGGGCTTCTCCGCCGATTGCCTCGAAACGCGCGAGGAGCTGGCGATCCGCGGGAGCGAGCAGTTTCTCGGCGCGGGCGGGGCGGATTATGCCGTGTTTGATTGCCTGAATGACAGCGCGGCCGGA
>JANLSP010000549.1:0-4786 GCA_031362485.1 Novosphingobium sp. | reverse complement strand
CGACAACGGCATCCAGCGGCCGGTCTGCATCGCCCGCGCCGATGAATTGTGCGGTCAGATCCAGAGTCACCGCGCGCCCGGCATCAAGCCCACGCAGCACATACATCGCCGCGAACAGCGAAACGTCTGCCAATGCGAGAGAGATTGCGCCATGGACATTGCCCGCCGCATTGGTGTGCAGCGGGACTTGCGGGATGATTCGCAAGCGTGCGCTGGTGTCGCTCTCAGAGCGGACAAGCTGCTTGCCGAGCACCGCCTCGTTGAACCGCGACGCGTCGATAATCCGCCAAAGCTGCCAGCCTGGATTATCCGGGTCCGGCTCGCAGACGAAATCGGTCATGGGGAGTGGGTCGGCCATGGCCGCCTCGCTGGCCTCAGACGTGCCGCTCGACCTGCATTTTCTTGATTTCGGCAATCGCACGCGCCGGGCTCAGCCCCTTGGGGCAGACGTTGGCGCAGTTCATGATAGTGTGGCAGCGATAGAGGCGGAAGGGGTCTTCCAGCTCGTCAAGCCGCTCACCGGTCATTTCGTCGCGGCTGTCGGCCAGCCAGCGATAGGCCTGAAGCAGGATCGCCGGGCCGAGGAATTTGTCAGAATTCCACCAGTAGCTCGGGCACGCGGTGGAGCAGCAGGCGCACAGGATGCATTCGTACAGCCCGTCGAGCTTTTCGCGCTGTTCGGGCGATTGCAGGCGTTCTTTACCCGAAGGTGTGGTCGAAACCGTCTGCAGCCAGGGGCGGATCGAGGCATATTGCGCATAGAAATGGGTGAAATCGGGAACCAGATCCTTGATCACTTCCATGTGCGGCAAGGGAGTGATGCGCACATCGCCCTTCAGGTCTTCGATGGCGGTGGTGCATGCCAAAGCATTGCGCCCGTTGATGTTCATTGAGCAAGATCCGCAGATGCCCTCGCGGCACGAACGACGAAAGGTCAGGCTCGGATCGGCTTCGCTCTTGATCTTGATCAGCGCATCCAGAACCATCGGTCCGGTTGCATCGAGATCGAGCTCATAAGTATCATAGCGCGGATTTTCGCCGCTATCGGGATCATAGCGATATACGGTGAACTTCTTGGGCCGCGCAGCGCCTTCAGAGCGGAACTGACGGCCCTTGCCATTGATCTTGCTGTTCGCGGGGAGTGTGAAAGTCGCCATGATGCCCAATCCGTCGGAATGCGAATGCCCTTTCCTCTAGCAATATCGATGCCGGGGGCAAGGGGGGCTTTGGGGAAGTTTACGGACCTTGCGCTGGTGCCGCTAATCGCCCAGCCTGCGTATCAAGCAATCTCAGGTCAGGAGAGGCCTAATGCAGTTTCCCACTCCCTTGTTCGTCACGGGCGAATCCATCGATCCTGACTTTGCCGAGCCGTTTGTGGAATTGGACGAACTGCGCACCGATCCCGTTCCGCATCGCTATGTGAATGGTGGTTTCAAGGGCACCAACGCGCGGTTCTCATTCTATTTTCCGCCTGAAGAGCAATATCGGGGGCGCTTCTTCCACAATACCTATTCGATGGCGGTTACGTCTGACATTGGTCCGTTTCCCATCGAGTTCGAAGTGGCGATCGGCGATCTCGGGTTCACGCTCGATAGCGGCGCCTACTATGTCCAGACGAACAATGGCGGCACCTTTCGCCTGGCAGGCGTTGATCCGGCAATCGCGGCATACCGGGTCAATGCGGCGGCGGCGAAGTATTCGCGGGTGGTCGCGCGCGAGGTCTATGGCCGCGAGCATCGCCCCTATGGCTACCTTTTCGGCGGCAGCGGCGGGGCTTACCAGACCATGGGCGCGGCGCAGAACACCAGCGGCGTGTGGGACGGTTTCGTGCCTTTCGTGCCCGGCTGCAACCATGCGATCCCGTCAATGTTCACCGCACGGATGCATGCGCTGCGGGTGCTGCGCCAGCGCGGCAAACTGGCGGAAATTGCCGATGCGGTGGATGTCGGGGGCAGCGGTGATCCCTATGAGGGGCTGGATGACGAGGAAGCGGCGGCCTTTCGCGAGGTCAGCCGGATGGGTTTCCCGCCACGCGGGTGGTATACTTACCAGACAATCGACAGCGGCTACTTCGGCAACATTTCCGGCATGATTCCGGCGATGGACCCGGACTATGCCAAGAATTTCTGGAGCGAATCCGGCTATCTTGGCGGCGATCCGAAAAACTCGATTCACGGTCATCGCTCTGCGTTCGAGGCGGATATCACGCTGGCGGGCGAGGGGCTGCCGCGCCGCCTCGATCTTTCCGAGGTCGGAGAGGGCGATCTGGCCGATGCGCACCTCGTCGTGCTGACCGGCGAGGCAACCGGCGCCACGCTGCCCATCTGGCATGCCGAGGACAAGACCATAACCCTGATCGCCACGGCTGATCCGGTCGCGGCGATGGCAATTCGCGCCGGCGACCGGGTGCGGGTTGACAACAGCTGGCCGCTCGCCTTGCAGACCTATCACCGGCATCAGGTGCCTGCGGAGGCTGGCTATTATGGCTGGGATCAATTTCGCGATGCCTCTGGCAAGCCGCTCTATCCGCAACGCCCCGTCCAGATCGGTCCCTTCGGCACAGCCAATGCGGCGGGCGACGTGATTAGCGGCAAGATCCACGGCAAAGTGCTCAGTCTCGCCTGCCTGATGGATATCGACAGCTATCCCTGGCAGGCCGACTGGTACCGGGATCAGGTGAAGGCGGCGATGGGCGACCAATTTGCCGACTGCTTTGCGCTCTATTTCGTCGACAATGCCCATCACGAAAACCCGATGACCGCGCTCGCTCGGACACATGTCGTGTCATACGGCGGCGCACTGCAACAGGCGCTGCGCGATCTTGCGGCATGGGTCGAGGAGGGCAAGCGGCCGCTCGAGACGGCATACCGGGTCGAGGATGCGCAAGTGGTGCTTCCCGCCAAGGCGGAGGAGCGCAAGGGAATCCAGCCGGTGATCGCGCTGACAGCAAATGGGCACGCGCGGGCCGAAGTGAAGGCAGGCGACACTGTGCGCTTTGCCGCAACCATCGAAGCGCCGCCGGAGGCTGGCAGGATTGTCGCCGCCGAATGGGATTTCGAGGGCGCGGGCGACTTCGCCGATGCAGTGCCAATTGCTTTGCCGGAGGACAAAATGTCGCTGGCGGCGGAGCATGCCTATGCCGAGCCCGGAACCTGGTTTGCCGTGCTGCGTGCGACATTGCAGCGCGAGGGCGATCTTGCGACGGCCTTTTGCCGCGTGCAGAATCTGGCGCGGGTGCGGATTGTGGTGAGCTAGCGCGCTGCCGCGGAAATCCGCTCTGCATCAGCTTCCAGCAAAAACCCGTCGCGGCGCAGCGCCGCTGCCGCTTCGCGCAGTTTCGCTCCCCGCGCGCCGGGGCCGGGATAGCGTTCTGCCAGCGACGCCCGCGTGTCACCACCTCGCAAGGCGGCTTCTGCAGCAAAGGGAATGTGGCTGCCGGCAAGCAAGCACAGATCGCCTTCGCCATAGCCCGCCTTGCGCAGGTTCCAGCCCAGCCAGGTGCCGCTCGGCGCGGCCACATCCGGCATGCGTATACCGGCAATATCGTTGCCGTCAGCATCCACCGCCGGTACCAGGACGGGCCATGCGCGCTTGCCCTTCGGTGCCTCAGGGCGATTGACCACTTTCGGCCAGGTCAGGCCCACTGCCGGAACAGACGGTCCGCTGAGCGAATCTACCGGGACCAGTTCGCCCTTCGCCAGACTGGGCCAGCGGCTTGCGGGCGGGTTCTTTTTGATCAGGCTCCAGTCGATCATGGCGATGACCAGTGAACGGACAATCGGGGAATAGTTCAGACTGTTGGCCGGATAGCGGCAGGCAGGCAGCGTCATGCCGGGTGCATGTGCGCCGCCCGTGATCAGGTAGTGGCGCACTTCGCTCGGGACATCGACATCGCGGTCAGTTCCGCCGGTGCCGACCAGGGCAGATCCGGCCTGCCAGAACTCGGCACTGGTATCGATATGGAAGACTTTGGGGCAAGTGCCGGTTTGGTCGCAGGCCTGCAGTATGCCATCGCGCTTGCCCGTCACCGGATCAATCATTGTCCGGTAGGCGAAGGGATAGGTGAAGCCGGGAACGCCATGGTCTTCGTGCTGCCGCGAAAAACGACCCGGTTCGGCAAAACGGAAATTGGTAAAGGTGCGCCGCGCGCCGGGGATGAAGGGGATCACGCCGTCGAACACTTTGCGACCGGAGAGATCGCGATTGAAACCTTGCCAGAGAAAATCACGAAGGTATCGCCCTGATTGGGAGGCGCCGAAAGCGACTGCTGCCGAAAAATGGCCGCCTTGCGCATTGGCGCAGACATCGGTCACATCGCGCTCGCATGGTGCATCGCCGATATCGGCCAGCGGATTGCCCTGTGCTCTGCTCGCGTGGCGCAGCCAGGCAAGAAAATCGCGGGTGGCGGCAAAGCCCAGTCCCATAACCCGGGCGTCGCGCGCGACATATTCGAAGCGATAGATCGCGCCCGCGTCCATGTCCGCCGGGCGGTCGACCAGCACGGTGCTTGCATCGGCGAAGCGCCATGCACTGGCGGGAATGGCCCGCGCGGGCGCACCGGTGACGGCGCTGACCGTCAGCCGTGCCTTGGCCTGATCGAGCGAAGCCGCGGGATAGCCGAGCGCGATCTTGTTGCCACTGGGGCTGTCGAAGATCGTCTCCGCCGCAGCCGGTCCGGTTACTTGTCTGCCGCCGCTAAGAGCCAGCGGAAACCGCGCGCCGAGCAAGCTGCGCGCGGCGACATCACCCTGCCAGCCACTGGCGACGAGTGTGAAGCCCTGATTCT
>JANLSP010000529.1:0-2073 GCA_031362485.1 Novosphingobium sp. | reverse complement strand
GATGTTTTCATCGCGTTCGGTACGAGTTCGATAACCCAGGATACCGCCATGCCCAGTGCCATGCGTTTCACCAAGATTGTTGTCGGCGAGCTCGTCAGGGCAGAGCGGTTCTACAAGGCACTCGGCCTTGCGGCGTTCAATCGCAGCCTCAGCGGAGAAGATCGGTCGGCGCAGGAGCAGGTCTGGGTTTCGGCCAGCGGCGACATGACCAGTCATGTCCTGCTGCTGAGCCGCTTTCTCAACCTTCCCGCGCCGAAGCGGCCTGAATATCCCGGCGAGGCCTGGTTGATCCTGGGCGACATGGATGTTGACGCGGCATGCAGCGCGGTTGTCGCGAACGGCGGCGCGATTGTCCGTGAGGCGAAAGACACACCCGAGTTTCGCGTGCGTTCTGCAGTGGTCACCGATCCCGATGGTCACCACATCGAACTGACCGGGCCGATGCCCTAGAGCCTTGCGCCCGCATCGAGACGTATGGTCGTGCCGTTAAGATAGTCATTCTCGACAATCTGCTGGGCCAGCATGGCATATTCGTCCGGCTCGCCCATGCGTTTGGGGGTGAGCGCGCGGGCAGAGAGTTGCTCGCCATACTTGTCGAGATCAATGCCCGCGGTCTCATAGGCAAATGTCCGGAAGTTGCCCGGCGCGATCACCATCGAGCGGATCTGGTGCGGTGCAAGCTCACGCGCGAGCACCAGCGCCATGGTGACGATGCCTCCCTTGGATGCGCCATAGGCGAGGCTGCCCGGCCCGGTCTCGTATGCGGCGATCGAACCAGTGTTTATGATCAGTCCGCGCTGGCCGTTGGCGAGCGGTTCGTTCTTCGCCAACTGTTCGGCGGCAATTGCGCTGACCGTGAAGGCGCTGGTCAGATAGACCTGGATGGTATGCGCAAAATGCGCCGTGGCGAGGCGCTTGCCGTCCGCTGCGATCAATGGCCCGCCCTTGGCGGGCGAAGGCGGACCGCCATGGGCGACGACCGCCACGCGCAACGGCGCAATCCGAACGGCGGCATCGACCGCCTGCTGGATCGAACTTTCGTCCATGATGTTCGTGTGCACGAAGACTGCGCCGCTGCCGATTTGGGCGGCGAGCGCCCTGCCCCGCTCTTCCGCGACATCGGCAATGACCACGCTTGCGCCCATTTTCGCCAGCCGCCGTGCTGTCGCGCCGCCGAAACCACCCGCGCCGCCAGTGATGATAGCCGATCCGCCGGAAATATCCATTTGCTGCCTCCTGCCAGTACCGCCTTGACCTGCCTGCTGCAGAATTGATAGTCAGTCAACTTGAGGCAGCCGATCGAGGAGACATGAAATGGCATTTGTTGCGCACATTGGCCTTTGCGTCACCGATATGGCCCGCTCTGCCCGGTTCTATAGCGAACTTCTGGGATTTCAGCATTGCCGCCGCCTGGAAATGGGCGCCGAACTGGTCAGCGATTTTCTGGCTTTCGATCCGCCGGGCCACGATCTCAAGGCACATTACCTCTCGCTTGGCGATTTCCAGCTCGAACTGTTGCATTATGAGCCCGCTGGAGAGGATCGGGTGCGCGGGCGCAGGATGAGCGAAACCGGCCTCACCCACATTTCACTTGGTGTGGAGAGCGTTCCGGCAATTCTGGCGCGACTGGAAGAATATGGCGGCGAGCTGGTCTCGACACTTGGCGAGGGCGCGGCCATGATCCGCGATCCTGACGGTCAGTTCGTCGAACTGCTCGAGGCCACGTCCGCCGCGGCGGAACGTGAGCGCAAGGACTAGCGCACTTTTGCCGCGATCTCCTCGCCGAACCACTGTACATTTTCGATAAACGCAGCGCGGCTTGGCGCGGGGACTGACATTGTGGTCCAGGTCACGCCGGCCTCGGCCAGCCTTCCGTAATCGTCAATCGCGCGGGCGACGTTGTCTTTGTCCGATGGGCTCAAGGACGCCCCACCGAACCTGCCCATGCAGATCGTTAGCGGCTTGGTTCGTCCGATTTCCTCGGCATAACCGCGCGCAAAGGCCAGCTTTTCCTCAAGCTGGGCCATGCTCGAGAGCTCGTCGGTGCGCGCGGTCTTGGTGACGATGCCTTCG
>JANLSP010000127.1:0-5152 GCA_031362485.1 Novosphingobium sp. | reverse complement strand
GCTGGCCCGCTCGCCCGAAATGGCAAGTCGCAGAGTCCGCCGCACTGCATCGGGTGCAACGTTGAGCAGGCCGGCCTTGGCGGGATCGATCTCCATCTCGATATCGATCCGGTCGATGGCGAGCGGATCGACAATGTCGCGTGTGCCCGCAGTTTTTCGCCCGGCCTGAGCGACCATCGCGGAGAGCCGCTTGAGTTCGGCCAGTTCGGGGCCGCTGACCCGGATGGCGATTGGCGCATCGACCGGCGGGCCCTGCTCGAACTGTTCGATGGTCACCCGCGCCGAGGGATATCGCTCCAGCTCGCCGCGCAGACGCTCGACCAGTGCCGGAGTATCCTTGGGCGTGAATTGCTTGAGCGTGACAAACAACTCGCCAAAGCGCGTGTCTGCCTCGCGGGGAATCGCGTTGTAATAGATCTGCGGGTTGCTGCGCCCGGTGTTCTCCATGATGTCCTGGATTTCCGGACGCCCTGTCAGCAGCTTCGCCACATCGCGCACTGCTGCATCGGTTGCCGTCAGGCTGGCTCCCTCGGGCGCGGAAATCTTGACGAGGAAATAGGGCACATCGGCCTTGGGAAACAGGCTGAAGCCGATCAATGGAATGGTGAAACAAATCGCCGTGCAAGCCGCCATCGCGCCCCACACGGTCTTGTGAGGATTGGCCAGGCTCCAGTGGAGCGCCGGGCGATACCATTGCTCGATTTTGGCGGTGACCAGACGCAGGAAACGGTTGCCCTGTGCCGCTTCGTGCGGGGCAAGGATGCGGCTGGCGGCCAGCGGGATCAGCGTCAGCGAAACCAGCAGCGAGGCACCCACCGTCAGCATCACCGCCATCGGCAGGCTGCGGGTAAAGTCACCGGCGGTTTCGGGCAGGTAGGCAAGCGGCAGAAAGGCGAAGACCAGCACACCGGTCGAGCCTAACACCGCCATGGCGATTTCGCGCGTGCCCTTGATCGCTGCGGCAGTCCGCTCTTCCCCCATGCGAATGTGGCGTTCGATGTTTTCGGTCACGACAATCGAATCGTCGACCAGCAGTCCCAGCGCGACTATGAATCCCGCGACAGTCAGCTGGTTGAGCGAATAGCCCAGAAAATCGAGCCCGATAAGGCCGACTGCGAGCGATGTGGGAATCGAAAGCATCACCACCAGCGAAGCGCGCGGACCCAGCGGCAACAAGGTGATCAGCACCAGCGCCAGCGCGATCAGGAAATCGCGCGCGAGTTCCGAAAGCTTGCGTTCGATATCGTTGCTCTGGTCGAACACCGTGACCATCTTGATATCGGGCGGCAGGTTGGGCTCGAAGCGCGCTTTCACCTCACGCAGGGCGTCGCGCAGTGCCAAGGTGTCCGTGGCATCCTTCTTGCGCACGCCAATGAATACCGCGCGCTGGCCGTTGAGCCGGGTGATGTGCAGCCGCTCCCCCTCGGCCCAATCGACTTTGGCGACATCGCCCACGGTCAGCAGCTGGCCATCCCCGCCGCGCAGTGGAATGGCCTGGATGGTTTCGAGCGTGCGGTAGGCACCGCCGGCCTGAACGTTGAAGCGCCGGTTGCCGGCAGAAACGGCGCCGGCCGGCACATCGCTGCCGCCTTGCGAAATGGCGCTGGCAACTGCCGCAGGCGCCAGCTTGCGCTCGGCGAGGCGGCCGGGGTCGAGCGAAATCCGCACCTCGGGCGCGGGCAGGCCATAAAGCTGGGTGTTGCGCACCCCGCGCAAGATGCCCAGCCGGTCGCGCAAGTCCTCGGCGTACTTTTCCATGCGTCGCCACGATGCGGTCTCGCTGACCAGCGCGATTTGGGAGATCGCCGCCTCTGTGGTGCGCGGGCGGCGCAGTTCGAGCCGGGTGATGCCGGAGGGAAGCTGCGGGCGCAGCGCGTTGACTTCGCGCACGGTCCGGTCGAGCGACTGTTCGACATCGACGCCATAATCGAATGCGACGCTGATCGAGGCCGCCCCATCGCTGCTGGTCGAACGGACTTCACGCAAGTTATCAAGACTTTGCAGCGCCCGCTCGATTGGCTTTGCGACTGTCTCCTCGATTTCCGCGGCGTCCGCACCCGGCAAGGTTACCACCACAAAGACCGCCGGAATGGGGAAATAGGGATCAACCGCGCGGGGAATCTGGCGAAAGGCATTATAGCCCAGCATCACCAGCAGCAGAAACGCCACCAGCGTGACTTGCCAGCGGCGGACTGCCACTTCCACGAAGTTCACGGCAGCGAAGCCACCGGATCAACCGCGAGGCCTTCGCGCAGCCGGTCAAGATTGGACGTGACAATTGTCTCGCCGGTTGCGAGGCCGCTCAGCACTTCGCTGCCGCCGGGGCGCAGGGCCCCGAGGGCGACCTTGCGGACACGGACCTTGCGGTCCTTGCCCACCACATAGACGAAGCCTTCCTCCGCGCGCACCGCAAACAGCGCAGTGGGCGGGATGACGATGAGCGAGGAACCGCCCGCAAACGGTGCCGCGATCCTCGCTTTGCCGACCAGGCCTGAGCGCAGCCGAGAATCAGTGGGCAACGCGATTTCAGCCATGAAGGCACCGCTGGCCCGGTCCGACTTGCCGCCTACCTCGATCACCCGGCCTGCCAACACGGTGCCCGGCAGCGCCTCGAAGCTGACTTCAGCGCCGATTCCTGGGCGCAGACGCACCGCGTCCCGGTCCGCAAGCAAAGCGCGCAGCACGTAGCCGCTGCTGCTGTCGCCCAATGTCACCACCGGCGTGCCGAGATCGGCGTTCTGCCCCGGTTCGGCCCCGCGCGCCAGGATGATGCCGCTGGCCGGCGCTATCACCCGCGCGGTCTCAAGCGTGAAGCGGCGAGCGGTAACAGTCGCATCGGCGCTTCGCGATGCGGCCTCGGCCGCCTCAAGCCGACCCTTTGTGACCCAGCCTTGCGCAAAGAGCGTGCGGAAGCGTTCCAGTTCTGCCCGTGCCCGGACCTGCTCGGCCGAAGCCCCGGCAAGCGCAGCGCCAACGCTGGTGGTATCGAGTGTGGCCAGCACCTGGCCGCGGCGCACGAAATCGCCTTCCTGGACGAGTATCCGTGCGATGCGTCCCGGCGAGGTGAAACCGAGCGGAATTTCCTTGCGCAGCGCCGCAGTCCCCGCCGCTTCGATCAGCGGCGGCAATGCCTGTTGGCCAACCTTGGCAACACTGACCCTTGGCGGCGCCTCACTGGCTGGAGCCGGCGCCTTGTCACTGCCGCACGCAGTCAGCGAAATGGCCATCAGGACCAACAACAAAGCCGGGCGGTGAAGCATCTGCGGGCTCATGCACCGCCCGATTGCAAATTGCCACCCTGCCGGACTGCCGCTGTCCGACTGGCGAGCAACTGGCCTTAGAACTTCATGCCCGCCTCGACGCCCCACAGGCGCCGGCCGCCAGGCGAAATGAACGAGCCGCCAAATTCGATCGCCGGGATGGCCTCGGCGATATAGGCCTTGTCGGTCAGGTTTTCGGCGAAGAACATCAGGCTGTAGCGATCCGACTGGAAGCCAGCACGCAAGTTGAGCACGCCGAACGTGTCGCGCTGGGCGACGTTGTAGCGCGCATCGCCGACGAAGCCGGGCAGCGCCAGCGCCGAGATCGGCAGCAAGCCGGAGAACAGCGACGGGCGTATCTGGTCCTGAACCGAATGGAACCAGGTAGGGCCAGTCAGGCGATAGTCGGCGCGGGCGGCAAACTTGAAATCGCCGCTGACCGGGATGCTGACTTCGCCGCCAAGATTGAGCGTCCAGTCGGCGGTATAGGGCGACTTGTTGCCGACCGTGTAGGTGCGCGAGCTGTTCTTCTTGATCTCGCTATCGGTCACGTTGAACGAGCCGAACAGCTTGAAGCCATCGACCACCTTGGCAGTCAGATTGAGCTCGGCGCCCTTCACATCGACCCGGTCGATGTTCGAGACCACGCGCAGCAGGCCGAAGCTGCCGACGAAGAATTCGAAGAACTGCATGTCGGTGACCTGGGTATAGTACCCGGCCAGATCGAATGTGATCCGGTCATCGAACAGGCTGCCCTTGACCCCCACCTCGAAAGCGCTCGAGCGTTCCTTGCGGTACTGGTCGTTGATCCGCACATTGGCGTTGATCGTGCCCGGGGTTACGCCATTGTTGAAATTGGCATTGATGATCGCCGAGGAGCCCTGGTTGTTGAACCCGCCCGACTTGAAGCCGATTCCCCAGTTGGCATAGATGTTAAGCTGGTTCGTCGGCGTCCAGCTGAGCGTCACTTTGGGCTGGAACTGCTTGAAGCTGGCGCTCTTGGGGGTGAACGCACCGAAGGCCTGGCCAGGATTGATCGGCCCGCCGGTGAAGGGATCGGTTGCGGTCGGAACCAGCGAAGACGAAGCCCGGTCCTCGATGTCATAACGCAGCGCGACGCCCGCTGTGAACTGGTCATTCGGCTTGTATTCGAGGCTGCCGAAAGCGGCATAAACATTGGTGTTGAACTTGTCCGCCAGCAGCAGCGAAGTGGGGTTGGTGCTGGTCGGCGCGTTGTAGAGCTGTTTGATCACCCCCGCCCCGGTATCCGCGCTGAGGCTAACCCCCACCGTGCGGTCGATGTGCAGGTAATAGGCGCCCAGCTGCCAGTCCAGCGGCCCGTTGCCATCGGAAACCAGCCGCACTTCGGCGCTGAAATCCTTCTGGTTGCGCACCTGGTACTGAATGCCGTCGCAGGTTGTCGGGCTGTAGGGGCCGAAGGTCGAGCCATTGGCTGGCGCGAAGATGAAGGGCACCGGGATCTGGCCAATCGCGCCGGGCTGGTTAACCGGGAATCCGGTATTCGCCGCTGTCGTCGCGAAGCACTTGTTCACCGCTGCCGCGCCCGATGGCAGCGCTGAGCCGATATAGCGGGCGAAGTCAGCCGAGGTGCCATCGGCGACGAGGTCCTGCTTGACGTCCGAATAGAGCAGCCAGGCAATCAGCTTGGCCCCGCCAAAATCGTGGTCGATCTTGGCAGAGACGTCGAAGCTGGTCTGGTCATTGGTCGGGCGCACGTTGCTGTAGAAGCGGAAGACGTGGTCGTCGATGTCTTCATAGAACTTGGGGTTCACCGCAGCGAAATTGGGCAAGTGGAACGCCGCGTTGAACGGGAGCGAGGCTCCCTGGAATTCACCGTAACGCGCCTTGATGTCGATCTGGGTGTCGCTGTT
>JANLSP010000504.1:0-2976 GCA_031362485.1 Novosphingobium sp. | reverse complement strand
ACCGAGGTGGAGCTGGTCTTTGCGCTTGCTGCGCTGGAGAGCGGCGGCGTGATCGATGGCGACCGCATCGAGCACGCCTCGATCGCTTCGCCAGATCTTGTTGCCAGAATTGCCGCGCATGGCCTCGCCGTCTGCGTGCAGCCGCACTTCGTGGCCGAGCGCGGCGACGCCTATCGCCGCGATGTCGAGCCGCGCCATCAGGGCGATCTTTACCGCCTGGCCAGCCTTGCCGAAGCCGGAATCACACTTGCCGGTGGAAGTGACGCGCCGTTCGGGAGCGCCGATCCCTGGGCGGCGATGCGCGCCGCCGTTTTGAGACAAACTGACGGCGGATTGAGTTTTGGCCCGCAAGAAGCGCTGTCGCCTGAAGTCGCACTCGCACTTTTTCTTGCCGATCCCGCTAATCTTGCGCGCCAGCGATGCATCGAAGTGGGCGGCGCTGCCGATCTGGTACTGCTTGACCGGCCATGGCAAGACGCACGCGAGCGGCTGAGCTCTGCCGACGTGGCGCTAACCCTGATCGGCGGCGAAGTCGCCTTCGATAGCGTCAATCAGGCCCCAGTCCAGCGCGATGCGCGCCGGGATGCGCTTTCCTGACAGCAGCATCAGCGCGGTACGCTGACGGCCGATCCGGCGGCTGAGCGAGACGCAGCCCCCTGCCCCCGGAAGCAAGCCCATCGCGAGTTCCGGCAAATGAAACCAAGCATCGCTGCTGGCCACGATGCGATGTGCCCATGTCGCCATTTCCAGCCCTGCGCCAATGCAGGCGCCCTGCACGCGTGCCGTGAGCCGCGAACTGCAGGCAGCGATCATCGGTGCGGGCAGCGTCAGCATGCGTATCTCGTGAGCGCTGGCCGGATCGGAGATGGTGCCGAATTCCGAAAGGTCCGCGCCAAGGCTGAAACTGCGGCCATTCGCCTGCAGCACCAGCTTTTCGATAGAGTCATCAAGCGCAGCTGCGGCGAAGGCTTCGCGCAAGGCATCGCGCATTGCCCGGTCGACGGCGTTGCCATGAGCTTCGCGGTCGAGGGCGATTGTGAGATGCGCGCCGGTGTGATCCAGCGCCACGCGCCCGGGCGAGGAAGCTGGCCTAACCGCAGGTCGGCTGCTGAGCCAGGCATGATGCTCATGGCTGCCTTGAAGCAGACCATAGGCAAACGATTCCGCCGCCAGGGCCGGTTCTATTCCCAAACCAGGGAGCAAGCGCAACAGTTGCACCGAGATGGCTGCCGCTTTGGGGCAGGCCAACACCTGCCCCATCAGATTTGCGGCAGTCACCGGCGGCTCGACCACGGCATCGAGCGCGACCGCAAGAGGATGATCCGGTGATCCCAGTCCGACCACCGGACAGGGAGGAAGCGCGATGGCATCCGGCCATTCATGGGTGGCATCCAGATCAACGAACGCGAGCTCCTGACGGGCGGTTTGCTCCCCGGCCCAAAGACGGCGCGCATCGATAGTCAGCGCGGCCAGGTTCATGTCATGCTCATTTGCGCGGCTCCACCCATGACTTTGACACAAAGCTGCAATCTTGTCTTGCCCCGCCATGCCCATATGAGCTAACTCCTAAGGAAGCTGAGCAAAAACAGAGACAATCTCATTTCAGCTTGACATTTTCCTGTTTCAGCCCACTTTCGTTGAAACCAACAAAAAATGACGGAGAGAAGTGCCATGGCCAATAGCCCGGCATTGTCGAACAAGGCCAAAATCGCGCGGCGCGTGGTCGAAGTGCTCGAGTACTTCGATGATGCCCACCGTGATGCCACCGTGATGGACATCGTACGCAGATATGACCGGCCGCAATCGAGCACTTCGGAACTGCTGTCCAGCCTCGTCGAGCTGGGCCTCCTGCGCAAGGACCGCCAGGCCCGCACTTACAGTCTGACACCACGCGCGGCGCTGCTGGGCACGGGCGGCCAGAGCGGCGCGGTGCGCGATGGCAGGCTGGTTCAGTTGCTTGACCGGCTTTCATCGCAGACCGGCCTTGCTGTCGTACTGTTCGGCATGACCGGCCTTTTCACGCAGGTCTTCGCTTGGCGTGCGGCCAGCCGCGGCCCAGCCCGCGACCTGTGCCGGACAGTCGGCGGCTTGCAGCACCCGCTCTCGCACTGCGCCGCCGGCTGGCTGCTCCTCTCGACCATCGCCCAGCCGCGCCGCGACGGCTTGCTGCGCCGTCTCAATGCTGAAGCCAGCGACGAGGCCAAATTCGGCTTTGCCGAGATGAGCGCGCGGATCGATGCTTGCGCGCAATCAAATCAGGTTCGCGGTTCCGCCGGATTTGGCACGAGCCGCGAAATGGTCGCACAATTGCTTCCGGTGGAAGCCGCCGACGAGCCGCTCGCCATCGCCATCCTGTTCGGCCGCGACGAGCCGGTCAACCGCGATGCACTTGCGGCCAGCATTGGCGAAGGCATCCGCATGATGATGGCCGAACGCGACGACGGCCTTGCCACGATAACGGCATTTCCCACCGCCGCTTAGAGTTTCGCCAGGATAGCCGCAGCCAGACCGTCGAGCGGAGCATCGTTGCCCTCACTAAAATCGCGCCGGATGCCAAGCTGGCGAGCGCTCACCGCGCGCTCGGGCTGGAACGTGTAACAATTGGGCGGCATCGCGGTCGCATCCGACTGTTGCTCCATCGGCATCGTCCGCCCCATTGCAACAATTGATGACCATTGCAGGAGGCGGGCGGCCTCCTGCTCGACGCCCGTTAGGTCCGCTATCCAGTCGCGCAGCGAGAGCAGCGTCTGACCGGCGATTTCCGGCGGCGCAGTCAGGACCCCGTTCTGCTCTGTCCAGGCATGGAGCATCGCGCCATCGCGCCGCAATTCGAGACTGCGCCTGCCGGCCTGTGGGTCCGTGGCGACGATGTCATAGACGAAATCGTCGCTGCCGTCGGCATGGGCCGCTGCCAGCACGGCCATGTCATGCAAGTGCGTGCAATTCTGCTTCTTGTCGCGCCGCGCAGTCACTTCG